>CALVLO010000057.1 GCA_944338265.1 uncultured Clostridia bacterium | reverse complement strand
ATGCGCATCAGCGCAGTGCGCTGTGTGCGCGCCGTGAACTAAGCAATCGCCATTTCAGCGGCGATTTCGTGCCCGAAGGCGGCACTCTACCTTGGTGCCGCCAAGAGGTGCCCCGCAGGGGCGGTGGGAGTTTTGTGCCCGCGGAGCCGCTTTTCACCCTGTCCCCTTGCCTCCCCTGTGTAAGGGGAGGTGGATTGCCGTAGGCAAGACGGAGAGGTTGTTATACCATATTGTTGCCTTTCAGCTTTCCCGCACAATTCCCCAGCCTTCCCCCTTGGGGGAAGGGGGACCGCTTGCGGTGGATGAGGGGCTTGCCATCGCCTCCCGCTGCGGGAAGCGGCAGCCCCCCTTGCCTCCCTCTCTGAGAAAGGTCCTGCGCGGCAAAGCCGTGCAGATAGTGGGAGTTATTCTCTCCGCCTCCATTCTTGGCTCCCTCTATGAGGGAGCTGTCGAGCATTAGCGAGACTGAGGGAGTTCCATGCCCCCCTTAACACTTGTTTTAAGGGGGGAAAGCCGCCGAGCGCAACGCGCTCGGCGGCAGGGGGGATAAAAAAATCAACGTAGCAACAGCGGGTGAAGCAAATCCCTTGCCTCCCTCTGCGGGAAGCCGCTCCCTATTCTTGCCTCCCTCTGCGGGAAGCCGCTCCCTATTCTTGCCTCCCTCTGTGAGGGTGAGCGACGCGTTATGCACATCAGCGCAGTGCGCTGTGCGCGCGTCGCGAACTAAGGAATTGCCTTGCTCAGTGGCGATTTCGTGCCCGAAGGCGGCACTCTACCTTGGTGCCGCCAAGACGTGGATTGCCGTAGGCAAGACGGAGGGGTTGTTATACCATGTTGTTGCCTTTCAGCTTTCCCGCACAATTCCCCGGCCTTCCCCCTTGGGGAAGGGGGACCGCTTGCGGTGGATGAGGGGTTTACCCTTGGCTCCCTCCGAGAGGGAGCTGTCACGAAGTGACTGAGGGAGTTCTCTCCGCCCCCCTTAACACTTGTTTTAAGGGGGGAAAGCCGCCGAGCGCATTGCGCTCGGCGGCAGGGGGGATAAAAATCAATGCACCCGCCGAGGCTACTTCGCACCTTCGGCGCTCGTGCGCCGCCTTCGGCGTCGGGCGAACCCGTGGGCTGCTCCCCTGCCGAATGCAAAAGCCCCCATAAAGGGGGCTTTGGTGCACCCGGCGGGGATCGAACCCACAACCTTCAGCGTCGGAGGCTGACACGCTATCCAATTGCGCCACGAGTGCATGATATCTAATTTCAGCAGAGCCATTATACCATATTTCGGGCGAAAATGCTTTATATTTTTGCGCGAATGTGCTATAATTTTGAAAAATTTTTGAGGAGGAGCATATGTGCCGGAAAAAGACGGTCGTCGTCGGGATGAGCGGCGGGGTAGATAGCTCGGTCGCGGCGCTCCTCCTCAAAGAGCAGGGCTACAACGTCGTCGGGCTGTTCATGAAGAATTGGGAGGAGACGGACGCAAACGGCGCCTGCACCGCAGAGGAAGACTTCGAAGACGTCGTGCGCGTGTGCGGTCTGCTCGATATTCCCTATTATACCGTCAATTTCGCGAAGGAGTATCTGGATCGCGTCTTCTCCTACTTTCTCGCCGAATACCGCGCCGGCAGAACGCCCAATCCCGACGTTTTGTGCAACCGCGAGATCAAGTTCGGACCCTTCAAGGAATACGCCCGCAGGCTGGGCGCAGACTGCATCGCCACGGGGCACTATTGCGGCATTTCGCACGAGGGCGGCGTCCACCGCCTGCTCAAAGCGAAGGATGCAGGCAAAGATCAGACGTATTTTCTCAATCAGCTCACGCAGGAACAGCTTACAGACGTGCTCTTCCCGCTCGCCGGTCTCACCAAGGCAGAAGTCCGCGCCCTCGCCGTGCAAAACGGGCTCGCCACGGCAAAAAAGAAGGATTCCACAGGCATCTGCTTTATCGGCGAGCGCAACTTCCGCAAGTTTTTGCAGCAATACCTGCCCGCGCAGCCGGGGAAGATCGTCTCGCTTGCGGGAGAAGAGGTGGGCGAGCACATGGGGCTCATGTACTACACCATCGGGCAGCGCCGCGGGCTCGATCTCGGCGGCAAGCAGGGCGAAGAGGGCAGGTGGTTCGTCGTCAAAAAAGACCTCGCGCACAACATTCTCTACGTTTCGCACGGGGACGAAGCGCCGCTTTTTTCAGATGGCTGTACCGTCGAGGGCATGAACTTCATCCCCTTCCCGCCCTCCGCCAAGGCATTTTCCTGCCGCGCCAAACTCCGTTACCGCCAGAGCGAACAGGGCGTGCGCGTGGAGCGGACGGGGGAGACCTCGCTGAAACTCCTCTTCGATGAGCCCCAGCGCGCCGTCACGGAAGGGCAGTACGCCGTGCTGTACGACGAGGCGCAGTGCCTCGGCGGCGGGGTGATCACGGGCGTTTTCCGCGGGGATGCGCCCGTCGTGCAAGTATAAAATTCCATCCGAGTGGCAATACCCTCCGTGCAGGATCCGGAGGGTATTTTCTATGAAGAAGTTTGTCGTCGCGCTGCTTGTCGCGTTTGCCGCGCTCATCGTCTGCATCTGCGCCTTGGATGGCGCGGGGGAAGGGGGCGGCGGAGAGGCTGCGTACCTGCGCGTACATATCCGCGCCAATTCCAACGGGGCGGAAGATCAGGCTGTCAAATACGAGGTGCGCGACGGCGTCGTGGCGTACCTCACGCCCGTGGCGGCTTCGTGCCACACGAAGGCGGAGGCGATGCAAGCCGTCGGGGCGCGCCTTTCAGAGATCGAGGCAGTCGCCGAGCGCATCCTCCAAGAGAACGGCTATCGCTACGGCGTGAAGGCGAGCCTGAAAAAGGAGGAATTTCCTACGCGCGTCTACGAAGGCGCAACGCTCCCCGCAGGCGTGTACGATGCGCTCATTCTCGAGCTCGGCACGGGCGAGGGGGATAATTGGTGGTGCGTCGTCTACCCGCCCCTCTGCTTTACGGGCGGGCAGGTGAACGTCGTCTACAAGAGCAAGATTTTAGAGATCATCCGCACCTTCTTCGGCTGAAGCCTCCCGCGCGGCAAGGGCGGCGCGCTGTTTGCGCTCCCGCCGCATCCACGCAAAAAATCCGTAGGTATCGTTGACGAGGAAGACGGCAAAACACACCGCCATGCTCACATATTCGCTGTTTTGGATGGCGGCGAGCACCCAGAGGGCGATGAGCACAACGTCGTTCGCGGCATAGCCGAGCGCATAAAAGGGGCTGCGCCGCTGCGTGAGGCACACGGCGACCCAGCTCGTGAACACAGAGAGGGTGCTCAGCGCAAGATTAGCCGTACCGAGCGCCCGCAGAAGAAAGTAGAACGCCGCCGTGATCGCCGCGCCCGTCCCGCCGATGATCAGGTACTCCGCGGGGCGGGGGCGTGCAATGGCGACTTCGCCGCGGTTGCCGCCGTAGGGGTGGCGCAGCCACGCCACGAGCGCCGCGGCGGCAATGGGCGCGCTCATGCCGAGGTAGGTGATCATCTCGCCATAGTAGCGGAAGGTGTACGATACATACCCGTAAAACCCGCTGAACACAATGGTCAGAAGCTGCCCCAGCGGATTGCCCTTGGCAAGCAGAATGAGCGCCGTCGCCCCCAAAAGCGATGCGGCGAGATAGAGATATTGCCTGCATTCAAAGAGCACGAACGCGAGCACGATCCCCGCAAGCGAAAGTAGATACAGCCCCCATTCCCAAGGGGAGAGGATGTGAACGGCGCGTTTGGCGGCGGAAAAAACCTTCATAAAAACCTCCCAAAAAAACGGCACCTCCGCGCCCTTTCTTCCAAGACCTGACGAAAGGGGAGAGATGCCGTTTGGCGTTTGCGGCACCCGGTGGCGCCGCGCTTCTATTTGATTGTGCGTTGGCGGTTACTCGTTGTAGGGGTCGTCCTCATCCTGCGCGGGCGCCTCTTCGGGCTCCGCCTCAGGCTCAGGCGCGGGTTCGGGAGCGGCGGGCTTGATGCGCGCCGTCTTCTTTGCCTTTACGGGCTTCGCCTTGGCATGCTTTTTCATGTTTTTGCGGATGCGCCGCGTCAGGATGGTCGCGATCGCAAAGAGGAGCACCGCCGCAAGCAGCCCGGAGGAGATCACGAGCCAAACATTGGTATCCGTCGGCGCCGTCGTGTCGTCGTCCGTCGTCGTATCGTCGTCCGTGCTCAGATCGTCCGCCTCCACGGTCACGTCCGTCGCGGTGTAGTTCACAAACATCGTCGTGCCGCTTTGCAGCCATGCGATCTCCTCGCTGTACGAAGACTGCGTATACGAGCCGTAAGGGTCGCCCAGCTCGTCCTCATCCTCGTTCACGTCGTAGCGCAGGAAGTTTGCCGCGTCGTAGAAGGTAAAGGTGTAGTAGAGGGCGATGTCTTCTTTCAGGTTGGAGGTGACATCCTCGGGATCGGTGAGGTTGTCCTTGTTTTCTTTGAGTTCATCCACCTTTTCGGCGAGGATGCTGTCGTAGTCGGATGCCTCTGCCGAGGTGTGCGCATCAAAGAAGACGTAGCCGCCCGCGGGGATGCCGTTCGTCGCGTTGTTCCTGTCTCCCGCCCAAACTTCAATGCGGTAGCTCTTCTGTTCGCTGCCCGTCTTCACATAGAAGGAGACGTCCACCCACTTGCCCGCATTCTCGGCAGTGCCTTTCACCGTGATCGCGGTGCCGTACTTGGTCGCATCCTCGGGCGCCGTATAGCGCACGATGGAGTTGTGCTCCGCGTCCTCGGTGGGCAGGTTCTCCACGGGCTGCGCGTACTCGTACACGCCGTAGCTCTTCTCGGTGCGGTAGGCGTAAGTCTTGCCGTCTGTCTCGTTGTAGTAGAAGGCGATGGTGCCGTCGCTCGTCACATAGTTCTGCGCCTCGTCCCGCTCATAGTTCCAAAGGTTGGCGTAGAAGGCGGTCGCGTGCTTCTCCTCCTCGCCTGCGGCGTAGTAGAGCCCGTTCTCGGCGCGGTAGTAGAGGGTATCGGTGCGGGCGTTGAAGTCCTCCGCAGAGGGATCGCCCTTCACGATGTTGCCGTTGTCGTCGTACCAATAGGTGATCTTGGGCAGGGTAGGGGTGAGCGTGCTGTTGTAGCCGGAAGCCGCCTGAGAGTCGTCTGAAACGTCGATGAGGTACACCGTCGCCGTTGCGCCCTCGGAGAGCTTCACGAGCGTCGAGATGCGCTGCGTGGCGTTCGCCGAGACCGTCTGTGTCGAGCGGATGCGGTAGCCGTAAGAGGGCGCCGCCGCACTGCCGCTGTTGTAGATGGCAAGGGGCTGGTTGGCAACGCGCGCGCCGCCGCCGAACACCTCCGCCCACCATTCGCTGCCCTTGGTGTAGGAGCTGCCCGCGGTATTCGTCACGGTCTTGAGTGCGGTAATCGCCGCATCGCTCTTCGAGTTGACGAAATAGTTCTGCGCGTACTTGCTGTTGAGCAAGCCCGTGTACACGCCCTTGTCTGCAAGCGCCTGCGTATTGGGGTTCTCCGTCCCGCCCGGCACAAGCACATTGCTGCCCGCCTGCACGCCGAGGAAGGTGGCAGGCTTTGCGAGCCCGTTTTCAAGGTCGGAAACGGCGGCTGCGGGGGCGAACTGCGAATCGTTATCCACGTTGCCCGTGAGCAGCACCTTCTGCGCATAGTCGCCGGATGCCGCATAGCCGTACTGCGTCTTGTCCATCGAGGCGATCCTGAAATCGGTAAAGGCGGCATAGCCGTCCGCATAGGCGGTCAGGGCGGTGCCCTTCACCTCGGTAGGACCGTAGTTGAACTCCAACGAGAAGGTCTTCGTGCTGTCCGTCTCGTTGCCGACGTAGAAGAAGCACTGCACCCAGCCGTTGTAAATGTCCTTTGCGTCGTATTCGTCCGTGTTGATGTTGTCAATGTCCACCGTGCCCGCCGTCGTCGTGTCAAACGCCTCAATGGCGGTGCGGTTCACGCCGTCCACCAGGGTGACGGAGGCGCCCGTCGCGCCGCTGCGGATGGCGCTCGTCTTCACGCGGAAGGAGATGAGCAGGTATTCCTTGGGCGCGAGCGTAAAATCGTCCGTCGCGGAGCGGTCCGTCGCGGAGCGGTCCGTCGCCGTGAGCTTCGCCGTATATGCCGCGCCGTTGGTAGACATGAGCATGATCGTCTGCATGTTGTCGGCGTCCGCCCCGTCAAAGGGGAACTTGCCGTTCATGTCCCTGTCAAGGATGCCTTGCAAATACCCGTTGCTCGCCGCCTTTGCTTTGAGGTCGCCGTAGGTCATCAGCGCCGCAACGCTGCGTTCCCCTTCGGGAATGCTCGTATCGTTCGAATTGTCGGGCACGCGCGGCTTTCCGCCATCGTCTGCCGTCGGCTCGATCTTCACGGAGTAGTTGCCCGTATCGCCGAGGTTGAGTTCCGCATCCTCTGCGGTGAGGTCGAGCGCAAACGTGCGGGGGTAGTCCTGCGCGCCTTTGAGCGCCTTGTCGTCAAAGGTCTTTGCGTCCTTCTTGTCGTCCAGCCCGCACTTGTAGTCGGCTTTGAGGGTGTTCGTCTTGTCGTCGAACGTCCCGTCGGGGATAACGGTGCATACCAAATCGTCAAAGAAGGCGTAGCCGTTCACGGAGTAGTAGCGGTCGTCCGAGGAGCCGCCGCCCAGCCCGAGGGTCACGGTAAACGTCGTCTCGGCAAAGGAGTTGGCGCGGATATACAGCGTGTACTGCTGCCATTCGCCCTCCGTCTGAATGTTTTCGATCGTCCAATTGTCGAGCGAAGTGCCGCCCACCGTCTGCGCAACGCGGATGAACGCGCCCGCCCGCGGCGTGGCAGGCTTCTCTTCGGTGCCGTATTCAAGCTTATCGGTGCGCACCCAAACGGTGAGCTCGGCAGAGGTGCCGCTCGCAAGGGTGATCGTCGAGCTCGAAGAATAAGATTGCCCCGTGCCGAGCACCTCGTTGGAGGTGCGCTCGTTGTGGATCATCAAAAGGGCGGTATCGCCCTCCTTGGCGCCCTCGTGCACGGTGGGCGTGACTTCGGAGAGGCTCTTCACATCGTCATAGCCGATGGAGTAGGTATAGTCGTCAAAGAGCTCCGCCGCCTTCGCGTTCGCGTCAAGGTCTTCGATCTCGTCCTCGAACACGGAGTAAAATTTCAGGCGGTCATATACGGTGACGTCGCTGTCCTCCCAGTGGGAGACGACGCCGTCGATCACAGAATCGAAGTACGCCTTGCGCGCGCTCGCCTGCTCGTCCGTCGAGCCCTCGTACTCATACTTCAGCCCCGCAAAATAGCTGCTGCCCGAAGCGGAGATCTTCGCCCATTCCTCGGTATCGATGATGCCCGAAGTCGCGTCCGAAGAGGGGGAGCCCGCCGAGAACGTCCAGTTCGTGGGCGAAGCGATCAGGGCGCGCTTGTCGGCAAACGCCTCCTCCATCTCGTCGTAAAATTCAAAGTTGCCGTTGCGGATCTTCTGCGTATCCGTTTGGGAGGCAGCCGTCTCCTCATCCTCCTCGTCCGAGGCGGTGCTGTCGCCCGCGCAGGCGGCAAACGCGCCCACGGAGAGCGTCGCGATCAGCGCTGCCGAGAGCGCCAACCCCGTGCGGCGCTTCCAAGTTTCTTTTCCGAATTTTGCCATACGATTTCCTTCACGTCTCGCGCGGCGGGCGGCGCCTGCTGCGCGGAGTTTTCGAGAATACCGTTCTATTGTAATATAAATCGACGCGCAAGGCAAGCAATTCTGCGTGAAATTCGCGATGATTTCGTGCAATGCAGGAAAAAATTTCGCACTTTGGCGCAAACTTTTGGAGGAAAAAGGAGGGAATTATGGCAGGCAAAAAGCTTGTGTTGCGCCTCATCGGCGGGAGCGCGGTGGGCGCGGCAAACGGCATCTTCGGCGGCGGGGGCGGCATGATCGCCGTCCCCCTCCTGGAGCGCATCGAAGGCAGGGGAGAAATGCAGGCGCACGCCACGGCGATCGCCCTCATCCTGCCCGCCTGCCTCGTGAGCGCCGCCGTGTACATTTTTGCGGGCTTGGTGCCGTGGCAGGTGCTCCTGCCCGCAGGGCTGGGCGTGCTCGGGGGCGGGTATCTCGGCGCCAAACTCTTGCCCGTGCTGCCGCCGCGGGCGCTCTCGCTGCTCTTTGCCGCCCTGATGCTCGCCGCAGGGGTCAAGGCGTTCCTCTGATGGCGTTTTTACTCCTTCTCGGGTGCGGGTTTTTGGGCGGACTTCTGGGCGGGATGGGGATGGGCGGCGGCACCGCGCTCATCCCGCTGTTAACGCTCTTGGGCGTCCCGCAGGCGGCGGCGCAGGGGGTCAACCTCGTCGCCTTTTTGCCGATGGCAGCGCTCGCCATCGGCGTACACGCACGGGCAGGGCTGCTCAAAGGGGAGGGTCTCGTCCCCCTCATCCTGCCCGCGCTCGCCTTTTCCGCGCTCTTTTCGCTGCTCGCGGCGCACCTTCCCTCCGCCGTGCTCGAAAAAGGCTTCGGCGTCTTTCTCATCGTTTTGGCGCTTATCCGCCTGCGGGATGCACTTTTCCCCCACCCCGCCCACTCTTAACACCGCAGCAATGCCCCCCTTAACACTTGTTTTAAGGGGGGATGCCGCCGCTTTGCGGCGGCTGGGGGGATCTCCCTTGCCTCCCTCTAAGAGGGGTGAGCGGCGCGTTATGCGCACCGCCACAGTGTGGCGTGCGCGCGCCGCGAACTAAGGAATTGCCTTTCTCAGCGGCAATTTGTGTCCGACACGAGGAGAAAGTCTTGCTTGCAAAAGAATTTCGACGAAGTGGCGCACGAGCGCCCCGCGCGAAGTACCGCA
>CALVLO010000056.1 GCA_944338265.1 uncultured Clostridia bacterium | reverse complement strand
GACGAAAATCTTTTCAATCAGGAAAGCGATAAAATGGACAAGACTGCCCGTGAATTTATGGCGCAGTGTCGTCCTATCCGTGAGGATTTTATAAAGCACAATACGGAAGTGCAGGAAAAATCCATAAAATCCGCCAAGAAGGAATTGCAGGCAAAGCGGAAACGTACGGAAGAATTATCCCGCCTGATGCAAATCGCCTATGAGGACAGGCTGAAAGGTAAAATGCCGGAGGATATTTGTATCAGGTTTATACAGAAATATTCCGATGAACAGAAAAGACTGGAAACCGAAATAGCGGATCTGGAAACACGGCTTACCGAAACGACGAATACGATACAGAGCGCGGATGAGTTTATACGGGATATAAAGAAATATCTTGAAGCGCCCGAACTTACCCGCGAGATGTGCTATGAGCTTTTAGACCGCGTAGTCGTAGGTGGTCATCCGAAACATACTGGCAAAGAGCGCGTGATAGATATTGTCTATAAAGTCGATATCGCCTCCGTTCTGCGTCATAAACTCAATAAATAGCGAAAAGCGTATGGGTTTGACCGACTCATACACTTATTTTCTGCCCATTCATTATCTCTATCAGATAGTGTCCATAAAGTTATGTCACAACGGTAGGCGGAAACAAGCAAGCCGTACAGAAATATATCCAAAACCAAGAGAAAGAGGATTTGATTTCAGCACAAATCAGCATGGTGGAATATTATGACCCGTTTGATCAATGGCTGAAATCAAATCTGAGACAAGAAAAGAAATAAAAGGACGGCTTGCTTGTGTGCGGTAGGCGAGCTAAAATTGGTGCTTTAGCACCGTGCCGGTAATCTTGTCCTTTAGGGCTTCCTAAAGCCCCCACTTTAGTGGGGAATATTTACTATCAATGCCTATCGCTTTTCGCGAGGCGCGAAGCGCACATCGATAAGCCCCCCTTAATGCCAAAGGCTTTAAGGGGGGAAGCCGCCGAGCGCGATGCGCTCGGCGGCAGGAGGGATGTGGTTTGTGTGGATAGCTGCCGCAACGCTATAAAAAAAAGTGTGCCGGAGTGGAGATCGTACTTGCCTCCCTCGTTGAGGGAGGTGCCGTTGCTGCAATGCGGCAACGGCGATGGGAGTGGAAAAAACTTATCCCCACCCATGCCTCCCCTTGAACAACAAGGGGAGGCATGGGAAGAGGACTTTCCTCCTGTGGAGGGAAATAACCCCTCATCCGATTTTCTCCCGCCGTGGTTGCGGCGGGAGAAAATCACCTTCCCCCGAGGGGGAAGGCAAAGGGCGATCCCCCCTCAATCCCCCCTTAAAACAAGTGTTAAGGGGGGCAGGATACAAGCGCAAGGGGCAGGTAGAAAGCCCCCTTAATGCCGAAGGCTTTAAGGGGGGAAGCCCGAAGGGCAGGGGGGATGTGCCCTTAGCGGGAAACAGTATCAAAGCGCGCGGCGGCAGGGGGATAGGGCGGCGGAGCGGCGATGCGGCGGCAAAGCTGTATATGAAAGCAAATTTTTGCACATGTTAGGAGCATAAGGAGGGAAGTATGGTATTTTTCAACGTCGTTTCGTACATTCTCGTGCTCCTCGGGGCGCTCAATTGGGGAATGTTCGGCATCTTTAATTTCAACCTCGTCTCGGCGATCTTTATGGGGCCGAGGAGCGTGGGTTCGATCATCGTCTACTGCCTGATCGCGGCGGCGGCGATCTGGCTCATCCTTTCGCCCATCATCACGAACGGGATGCTCAAGCTCCGCGGCGACCGCGTCGCGCGCGAAGTCAAGCACGCATAAGCTGTACCGCAATGCGGAAAGGGGAATAAATGCGCCCCTTTCCGCATTTTTTATGGAGAAGGGGGCGAAATGGTGCTATCGGAGTGCAGGCGGGGCGCGCGCGTCCAAGTGCTACATATTCATGCGGAGGAGGCGCTCGCGCTGAGGCTGCGGGCGCTCGGGCTCACGGCGGGGGCGACGGCGACGGTGCTGCGCGTCTCGCCGCGGCGGAAGGTCTTTCTCGTCGGAACGGAAGAGGCGCTCTTTGCGCTCGGTGCGCCGGTCGCGGCGCAGGTGGAGGTGCGCCCGTGAAGGTGCTCCTCGTCGGCAATCCCAACGCGGGGAAGAGCACCCTCTTCAATGCGCTCGGCGGCGGGCACGCCAAGGTTGGTAATTGGCACGGCGTGACGGTGGGCGCGCTCGAACAGGAGATGACGCTCGGCGGGCGCAGGGTGACCCTCGTTGACCTGCCCGGCATGTACGCGGAGCAGGGCATGAGCATGGAGGAGAAGGCGGCGCGCAGCTATCTTGCGGCGCATCCCGCCTCACCCGTGATCTTCGTGTGCGAGTGTGGGGCGCTCGCGCGGTGTCTGCCCCTCTTTTTTGCGGTCGCGGCGGGAAGGCGAGCGGTGATCGCGCTCACCAAGGCAAAGCGCTTTTTCCGCAGCGGCGGGAGGATGGATCTTCGCTTGTTGGAAAAGCGCCTCGGTGTGCCCGTCTTTGTTGCAGAGGGGCTGAAAAAGCGGGCGCTCCTCGCGCAGGCGGCGCGCGTGCTCTCTGCGCCCGTCGTCCTGCGGCGGGAGGTCTCGCTCGGCGAAGCATACCGTCCCGCCCGCGTGGGGCTCTCTCGCGCGGATGCCCTCTTCACCGACGCCCGCTTTGCCTTTCCGCTCTTTTTTCTGCTGCTTGCGGCGGCGTTTTTTGTGACGTTCGCCCCGCATTGCCTTGGCGATATCATGAAGGGCGGGGTGGAGGCGCTCTTTTCGGAGGTACTTGCGGCGCGGGCGGCGGGCATCCGCTCGCCCGTTGTGCGCAGCTTGCTTGCGGAAGGGCTCCTGCCCAGCCTCGGCGGGGTGCTCAGCTTTTTGCCGCAGATCGCGCTCCTCTTCTTTTTTCTCATCCTTATGGAGGAGAGCGGCTTTTTATCCCGCCTCGCCTATCTGACGGATGGCTTTTTCGCTGCCGTGGGGCTCAACGGGAGGGCAGTCTTTTCGCTCGTGATGGGCTTCGGCTGTACCGCCGCCGCCATTTTAACGACGCGCGGGCTCGATGACCGTCGCGTACAGCGGCGCACCGTCGCCTGCCTTCCCTATGTGGCGTGCAGCGCGAAGCTGCCCGTCTACCTCACGCTCTCCGCCTCCTTTTTCCGCAACGCCTTTTTGGGCGCCGCGCTCCTGTATGCGCTCGGCATTCTCATGGCGCTCGCCGTGGCGCTGTTTACCAAGGGGAGGGAGGAGCCACCCTTTTTGCTGGAAATGGCGCCGCTGCAGCTTCCGCGCCCGCTTTTTGTGTGCAAAACCTTGCTCTTTCAGATAAAACAGTTTATAATAAAGGTCGGCACCGTCATCCTCGCCTTCTTTTTGCTCAGCTGGATGCTTTCGGCGTTCGATTGGAGCTTTCGCCTGTGCGCGGCGGAGGAGAGCATGCTCGCGGCGATCTGCGGCGGGCTCAAATGGCTGTTTGCGCCCGTGGGGATGGCGGATTGGCGTATTGCGTATGCGGCGCTTTCCGGGCTCGTCGCCAAGGAGAATGTGGCGGGTGCGCTCGCGCTGCTGTGCGGGGGATTTCCCTACGGCGCGGCGAGCGCCTTTGCCTTCGCCGTGTTCGTGCTCGCCTGTTCGCCCTGCGTTTCGGCGATCGCGGCGGCTGCACGCGAGCTCGGCTGGCGGCGCGCCCTCTTAAACGCAGCCCTGCAAACGGCAAGCGCCCTGCTTTTGAGCTATGTTGCCTACTTTGTCTGGCGGGGCGGATGGGTGTTGCTGCCCGTCGTCCTTGCGCCCGCCGCCGCATTTCTTTTGTTGAGGAAGCACCATGCAAGAGTTCATCGTCCGCGAAGAGGCGACCCTCAAAAACTTCACCGATAATACCTGCGCGCAGGCATCCTTTTGCTTCCGCACGCTCTTAAAATCGCGCGGGATCCGCGTCAACGGCGTGCGCGTCTCGGCGGATATGCCCCTGCGGGCGGGGGATCGGGTGTGTTACTTCCTCACTCCGCAGCAGGAGCGCCGCACGGGTTTTACCGTCGTCTATGAGGATGAGAACGTGATCGTTGCCGATAAGGAGAGCGGCGTCAATTCCGAGGCGGTGTTTTCCGCGCTCTCCGCCCGCGGCGAAACGCACTTTCTCCACAGGCTCGACCGCAACACCGCGGGGATTCTGATCTTTGCCAAGAACGCAGAGGCGGCGGGGGAGCTGCTTGCCGCCTTCCGCGCGCGGCGCCTCCAAAAGATCTATCTTGCGCGCGTTGTCGGCTGCCCCAAGGAGGGGCACGCCGTCTGCAAGGCGTATCTCAAAAAGGATGCGGCGGCTGCCCGCGTGCGCGTCTCATCAAAGCCCGTCGGCGAGCCCATCGTCACCGAGTACGAAGTCTTGGAAGGGGGAGAGACGGCGCTTTTGCAGGTCACCCTCCACACGGGCAAGACGCACCAGATCCGCGCCCACCTTGCCTTTCTCGGCTATCCCGTCCTCGGCGACGAAAAGTACGGGAACGAGGCGATCAACCGCAAATATCATTCAACGCGCCAAAAGCTCGTTGCAAAGCAGCTCACGCTGCATTGCGGGGGGCTGCTCGCCTATCTCGACGGCAGGAGCTTTCTTTCATCGCACGAAGTGTAAGGGGGCGCCATAAGGCATTATGACGGGTTCGGGATGCCGCACCTTATTTACCGCGCCGAAAAAAATGAAAAAAATTTACCGCCGAACGCTTGACGGCGGCTTCTTTTTGTGATAATATATGAACACTTATTCATATCCTAATAAGAGAGGTCTCTATGACGAATTGTAATCATGAGGAAGAGCACGCCTTCGCGGCGGCGCGCGCGAAGATGAATATGCCCAAAGAGGAGGAGGTCGTCTCGCTCGCGACGGCATTCAAAGCCGTTTCCGAGCCGAGCCGATTAAAAATTTTATTTGCGCTCCGCCAGGGGGAGATGTGCGTCTATCACATCACCGAGGCGGTGGGGGGCACGCAGAGCGCCGTCTCGCATCAGCTCCGCATCCTGCGCGATAACCGCATCATCAAGGCGCGGCGGGATGGGCAGAACGTCGTCTACTCGCTTGCCGATGCGCATGTGGTGGCGCTGCTCTCGCTTGCCTGCGAGCACCTTAGCTGTAAATTTTAAGGAGCGGATATGAAGCGCATCATAAAAATCAGAAATCTCGATTGCGCGGCGTGCGCGGCGGAGCTTGCCGAAGAGCTCGAAGCCATCGAGGGGATCTCGGAAGTCTCCGTCGATTTCGTTATGCAGCGCGTTACGCTCTGCCACGAGGGGGAAGTGCCGCTTCAAAGGGCGATCTACTCCATTACGCACTTCGAAGAGGTGGAGCTCGCAGAGGGCTCCGCGCCCGCAAAAAAGGAGCGCCATCTCAAGGAGCTTCTCTCCATTTTCCTCTCCTTAGCCTTTTTTATCCCCGCGCTCGTGCTCGATCTTGCGAAGATCGGGAGCGCGTGGATCGCCTTCGGGCTGTATCTTGCAGCCTTTGCGGCGGCGGGGTGGACGGTCGTGCTCGCCATCGCAAAAAACGTGCCGCGCGCCTTCCGCGGCGGGCTGCATCTTGGCGTCTTTCTCGATGAAAATCTCTTAATGCTCATTGCCGCCGTGGGCGCGTTTGCCATCGGGCAGAATATGGAGGGCGCCGTCGTCATGCTCCTCTATCAGATCGGCGAATATTTGCAGGGGCTCGCCGTCGGTTCCTCGCGCGGGGCGATCACGCGGCTGATGGAGTTGAAGAGCGACAGCGCCATTCTGCTCGAGGGGGAGGATCAGCGGGAGGTGCATCCCGAAGCGCTTTGCGCGGGCGATACCATCCTCATCCGAAAGGGGGATAAGGTGCCCGCCGATTGCCGCCTTCTGGATGAGACCGCTTCGCTCGATACCAAGTCGATGACGGGCGAGAGCTACCTCAAAGAGGTCGCGCGCGGGCAGGAGATGCTCTCCGGCTGCATCAACGCGGGCAGCGCGGTGCGCGCCGAAGTCGTGCGCCCCGCCGCCGAGAGTGCCGCCGCAAAAATTTTGGAGCTCGTGGAAAATTCCGCTTCGCAAAAGGCTGCGCCCGAAAAATTCATTACAAAATTTTCGCGCTACTATACGCCCGCCGTCGTGCTCGTCGCCGTGCTGCTCGCCATTGTGCCGCCCCTCTTTGACGGCATGAATTTTGCAAAGTGGCTGGTGCCCGCACTCAACTTCCTCGTCATTTCCTGCCCGTGCGCGCTCATCATCTCGGTGCCGCTCACCTATTTTTCAGGCGTGGGGAGTTTGGCGCGCTGCGGCGTGCTCGCAAAAGGTGCGGTCTATCTCGATGGGCTCGCTTGCGTCAAAGTCGCCGCGTTCGATAAGACGGGTACGCTCACAGAGGGGAAGTTTTCCGTCGGGGCGGTGCACGGCGAGGCGCGCGCGCTTTCCCTTGCGGCGGCGCTCGAGAGGGCTTCCGCGCACCCCTTGGCGCAGGCGTTCGAGGGCGTTTCCGCGCCTGCGGCGAGCGCCGTGGAAGAGCTCGCGGGCAGGGGACTCAAAGGCATGGTGGGGGGCAAATGCGTGCTCGCGGGGAGCTTCCGCCTCATGCAGGAGCAACGCATCGCCTGCGAGGCGCTCGAAAGCAGCGCCGTCGTCGTATACGTTGCGGAGGAAGGGCGCTTCGTCGGGTGCATCGAGATCGAAGATCGGCTCCGCCCCGAGGCGGCTGCGGCGCTCACCGCGCTCAAGCGTGCGGGCGTTGCGGAGATCGCGGTGCTCACGGGCGATACCGAGGCACGCGCACGGGAGGCGCTCAAAGGGCTCCCCGTCGATGAATTTTGCGCAGGGCTCTTGCCCGACGATAAGCCCGCCGAGGCGGAAAAACTCAAGGCGCGGGGCAAGCTCCTCTATGTGGGCGACGGCATCAACGATACCCCCGTCATGACGGTGAGCGACGTCTCCGTGGCAATGGGCGGGCTCGGGAGCGATGCCGCCATCGAGGCGAGCGACTTCGTGCTTGCCGCAGACGATCTCGGCGCGCTGCCTAAGGCGGTGAAGGGCGCAAAAAAGACGCGCAAGATCGTCATCCAAAACATCGTCTTTTCCATCGCCGTCAAGCTCGCGCTCATGGTGCTCTCGCTCGCAGCGGCGCTCCCGCTGTGGATCGCGGTACTCGGCGATACGGGCGTGATGCTCCTTGCCGTGCTCAATTCCATGCGCATGCGCGCAAAAATCAAATAAATGCGTTTTTTGCGGACGGCGGCTTGCATTGCGGGCTGCCGTTTGCTATAATAGAGGCATGGATTACAGGATGAAAACTTTGATCAATTGCGCCATGCGGCGGGAGGAATGCGACCTCGCCATCAAAAACGCGCGCATCTTCAACGTCTTTACGGGAGAGACGGAGGCGGGTGAGATCGCCGTAAAGGACGGCGTCATCGTCGGCATCGGGCAGGGGTATCGCGCCGCACGCACTTACGACGGCGCGGGGATGATCTTCCTTCCGGGGCTTCTCGATGCGCATATCCATGTTGAGAGTTCCATGCTCTCGCCCGAGGAGTTCGCCCGCCATGCCGTCGCCCGCGGGACGACGGGCATCGTCGCCGACCCGCACGAGCTCGTCAATGTGTGCGGCATCGAGGGGGCGGAGTACCTTGCCGAGGCATTTTCCCGCCTGCGCTGCGAGGGGCTCTCTCCGCTCGACGTCTATATGCAGCTGCCTTCCTGCGTGCCCGCAACGCCCTTTGAGACGAGCGGCGCTTCGCTCGACGGGCGCGCCACGCGCGAGGAGCTCGGGCGCCCGCTCTTTTTCGGGCTCGGCGAGATGATGAACTATCCCGCCGTCATCGCGGGGGAGGAGGAGACGCTCTCCAAACTTGCGGCGGCGCGCGAGGCGGGCAAGATCGCAGACGGGCACGCGCCCGCCCTCATGGGGGATGCGCTCAATGCGTATCTGCTCGCGGGGATCGCCACCGATCACGAGAGCCTGACGGCGGAGGAGATGCGCGAAAAGGTCGCGCGCGGAATGTATGTGCAGATCCGCTGCGGGTCGTCGGCGAACAATTTTTCGCTTTGCAGCGAGGTTGTCACGGCGGAAAACGCCCGCCGCTTCCTGCTGTGTTCGGACGATAAGCACGCGCACGATCTCTTGCAGCGCGGGCATCTCGACGACGCGCTCCGCCGCCTCGTCAGAAGCGGCGTGCCTGCGCGGTTCGCCGTTCCCGCGGCGACGCTCAACGTCGCCGAATGCTACGGTCTGAAACGCCGCGGCGCGATTGCCCCGGGGTATATCGCGGACATGGTAGGGGTAAACGACCTCTCGGACTTCACCGTCCGCGCCGTGTTCAAGCGCGGCGTGCTCGTTGCGGAGAACGGAAAAGCGCTCTTTTCGGCGCAGGAGAAGTATCTCCCCGCGGCGGTCCGAAACACCGTCCGCGTGAAGGACGTCTCGCCCGAGGACTTCCGCATTCCCGTCCGCAGCGGCAGGGCGCGCGCAATGCAGGTCGCCGCATACGGACTTGTCACGGATGAGGTGATCGTTTCCGTGCGCGGCGGGGAGGATGTCGACCTTTCGGGAACGGATCTGAATAAGCTCGCCGTCATCGAGCGGCATTTTGCAAGCGGGAATATGGGGCTTGGGCTTGTGAAGGGATACGGATTCCGCGGCGGGGCGATCGGCATTTCCGTCGCGCACGACAGTCACAATCTCGTCATTCTCGGCGACGGCAACGCCGCCATGGCGCGCGCGGCTGCGCTCCTCAAAGAGATGGGCGGCGGCATGGCGCTCGTGGGGAAGGGGGGCGAGGAGACTTTCCCGCTCGATGTTGCGGGGCTGATGAGTTCGCTTCCCGCCGAGGAGGTCGCCGCCCGCACGGCGCACATCTCCGC
>CALVLO010000055.1 GCA_944338265.1 uncultured Clostridia bacterium | reverse complement strand
GTACGGCGTCAATCCCATGTCCAAGAACCTTGGGGATGCGTACAAACTCGCCGCCTTCCTCTCCGGAGAGAAGATGCAGCAAAAGCGCTTTGACGATATGCAGATCGGACCTTCCAACACGAAAGTGGCGGCTTCCGACGGCGTCAAGGCAAATGTGGCGCTCGCGGCACTTGCGGCGCAGGCGGAGCATGCAACGGCGCAGACCGCCGTTCCCGGCAACTTCTGGGATGCGGTGAATGCGTTCGGGCAGGCAGCCGTGAATAAGTCGATCAAAGAGAGCGACCTTGCGGCACAACTCAAAACGATGGCAGATCTCATTCGGGAATCCAAGAACTGATCGTCGGTATCCGAGGCAAAGGACATACACGCTTATGCCGTGTCTGTCCTTTGTTGTCGGTTTGGGGAGGAAATGGTATGCTCGATCTGGAGTATCTCAAAAAAAATCAATTTGAAAAGTTTATCTGGCGCGTCCGTCAGTTTTTCTGCAACTTTCCCGCGGCAGCCGCGCGCTTTTTCCGTCGGCTGTGGGCGGCGGTCTGCGGTTTTTTTGCACGCATCGGCGGCGCGTTCGGCGAGATCGGGCGCGCGGTGCGCTTCGGCGATTGGAAGACGCGCGTCTCGCTCGGCGTTATGGGGTTTGGGCATTTTGCGCGCAGGCAGTACCTGCGCGGGGCAATGTATCTGCTGTTTGAAGTCATCTTCGGGCTGTATCTCGGTTTATTCGGGTGGAAGTACCTTGCCAAGATGGGGAGCCTCGGCGAAACGGCGATGGCAGAGGTGTTTAACGAGGAGACGGGCATCTTCGAGTATGTGTACTTCGATAACAGCATGCTTATCTTGCTCTATTCCGTGCTGACCCTCTTTTTTATCTGCGCGTTCTGCTATATGTGGTATCAGAACGTTCGCACCAACAACGTTTTGCAGGAGATGGAAGAGGTCGGCAAGCGCCTGCCGAGCACCAAAGACAGCTTAGATGCGATGGTCAACGATCAGTATTACAAGACGCTGCTCGCCCTGCCCATGCTCGGCATTTTGGTGTTCACCATCATTCCCATCGTATTCATGGTGCTCATCGCGTTCACCAACTACGATCAGGTGCATATGCCGCCCGCCCGTCTGTTCGATTGGGTGGGGATGCAGAACTTCGGCGCGATCTTGGGCGGCAGCGGCATCACGGGGCCCGCGTTTGCCTATACCTTCCGCGAAGTGCTCATCTGGACGCTTCTTTGGGCATTCTTCGCCACCTTCACCAACTATATTTTGGGGATGCTCGTGGCGCTGCTCATCAACAAAAAGGGCATCCGCTTCAAAAAATTCTGGCGCACGGTGCTCATCTTCTCGGTCGCGGTGCCGCAGTTTGTCTCTCTGCTGTTGATGAATCAGATGCTCGGTACAGACGGCATCATCAACAATCTGCTGCGCAATTGGGGCTGGATCGAACAGCCGCTTCCCTTTTTGACGGATCCGGTTTGGGCAAAGGTCACCGTCATCGTGGTGAATATCTGGGTCGGTATCCCGTTCACCGTGCTCATCACGACGGGGATTTTGATGAACATCCCCGCAGACCTCTACGAATCTGCAAAGATCGACGGGGCGAGCCCGCTGCGCGCCTACTTAAAAATCACGCTTCCGTATATGTGGTTTGTGACCACGCCCTACCTCATCAGCACGTTTGTGGGGAACATCAATAACTTCAACGTGATCTTCCTGCTCACCAACGGCAAGCCGCTCGATCTTAAATTTCAGAATGCGGGGCGGACGGACCTGCTCATTACATGGCTGTACAAACTGACGTATGATGAGCAAAATTACAGCTTCGCGGCGGTCATCGGCATCGTCACGTTCATCATCATAGCCGTCGTATCGCTCATCTTCTATAACAGATCGAAGGCGGTGCGCAACGAAGAGGAGTTTATGTGACATGGAAGGGGCAAAAAAGAAAAAATTCAGGAGCAAGCGGCGGGCGGAACGCACCGCAAACGCAGTAGGGCATATCGTCCTTGCCGTGATCAGCGTGATCTGGGTGGTGCCGTATCTGTATTTGCTGCTGCAATCCTTCCGCGGCGAACCGGGAGCATATACGAGTTATCTGCTCCCCAAAGAGTTCACGTTTGAAAATTATACCAAGCTGTTCACCGATACCAAGCTCTTCAACTTCCCGCAGTGGTATCTCAACACCTTTCTCACGGCGCTCGCGGTGTGCGTTCTCCAAACGGTCATCGTCCTCGCCACGAGCTACGCGCTCTCGCGGCTGCGCTTCCGCGGCAGAAAGGGGATCATGAATCTGCTGCTCGTTTTGGGGATGTTTCCCGGGTTCATGTCTATGACGGCGGTGTATTTCGTCCTCAAAGAGATCGGGCTCACGCAGAGCTTGGTGGGGCTCATCCTCATCTATGTGGCGAGCAGCGCCATGCAGTACTATATCTGCAAGGGATTTTTCGATACCATCCCCAAATCGCTCGATGAAGCGGCGAAGATCGACGGCGCGAGCCGCCATACCATCTTCTTTAAGATCATCCTCCCGCTCGCCAAGCCCATCATCGTGTACACCGTGCTGCAGGCATTCTTGATGCCGTGGGGGGAATATATGTTCTCCTCCCTGCTCATGCTCGGCGATCAGAGCAAGTTCAACGTGGCAAACGGCTTGCGGCAGATGCTCCAGCGCGAGAACATCGCCGAGTACTTTACCCGCTTCTGTGCGGGTGCGGTGCTCGTATCCGTGCCCATCGCAGCGCTTTTCATCTGGCTGCAGAAGTATTACGTCGAAGGCGTGACGGGCGGCGCGGTCAAGGGCTGAGATGCGCGGCATGTTCAGGCGCCTTACCGCCTTTTTCGCCGCCTGCATGCTCGCCGCCGTGATGGCGGGGAGCGTCGGCTGTACCAAAGAGGGGCTGCAAGAGCGCATCATCGACGATAAATACGATAACTTTTACGAGATCTTCGTCTACTCCTTCTGCGATTCGGACGGCGACGGCGTGGGCGATCTCAACGGCGCGGCGCAGCGGCTCGGTTATATCCGCGACATGGGCTATACGGCGATCTATCTCACGCCCGTCTGCCCGTCGCCTACCTACCATAAGTACGACGTGACGGACTATAAGGAGATCGACCGCCAATTCGGGACGCTGGCAGACTTCGACGGCTTCGTACAGAAGGCGCATGCGCTCGGCATCAAGGTGGTGTTCGATCTCGTTGTCAATCACACGTCTTCCGAGCACCCGTGGTTTCGCGAGGCGCTCTCCGCCGCCCGCCTGCACGATACGGAAAACCGCTATTACGGCTACTATCATTTTGCCGATCAACCGCAAACGGGCTATGTCGCGCAGTACGGCGTGTACTACGAGGCGCGCTTCCAGAGCGGCATGCCCGATCTCAACCTGGATAATACCCTCGTGCGGGAGGAGATCGTCTCCGTTATGGCGTTCTGGCTCGGACATGGGGTGGACGGATTTCGTCTGGATGCCTGCACGAGCTACTATACGGGCGATACGGCGCGGAGCGCCGCATTTGCGGGCTGGCTGCAAGAGGAGGCGGAGGCATTGTCGCCCGGCTGCTATCTCGTGGGGGAGGCGTGGACCAACCGCGCCGCCATCGGCGAATTTTACGCGGGCGGAGCAGACAGCTTTTTCTACTTCCCTGCGGCGGAATCGACGGGATTTCTCAGCCGTGCGCTGCGCTCTTCCACCCCTGCGGACGACTACTTTGCCGCCGCCGAGGCGATGGCGGAGACGGCGGGCAGCGCCATCGCCGCACCCTTTTTGGGCAATCACGATACGGGCAGGATCGCCGGCGTCGTGGGGCGGCAGGAGGCGCTCGTCAAGTTCATCTACGGCGCGGCGGGCATGCTGAGCGGAAACTTGTTCACCTATTACGGCGACGAGATCGGGATGGTCGGCGCTGCGACCGACCCCGATAAGCGGCTCGGGATGCTGTGGGATGAGGATGAAGCGCCCATCCTCCCGCCCGGGACGACCAAACAGGAGTATGTGTTTGAAAGCGTTGCGCGGCAGCAGCGCGACGGCGATTCCATCCTCAACTATTACAGGCAGTGCAATCTCATCCGCAACGCCTTTCCGTCCGTCATGCGCGGCAGCGCAGAGCGCCTTCCCTGCGCGTCGGCAGATGTGCTCCTCATGCAAAAACGCTGGCAGGACGAGTGCGTCACGGTGGCGGTCAACTTCTCCGCGGAAACGCGCACCCTCCCCATGGAGCGCACGCTTTTGGCGTCGCTCACCGTCAAGGGCGGCGTGCGGATGCGCGGCGGCACGCTCACCCTTCCGGGGTACGCGATCGCCATTCTTTCTCAATGATCAAGAGGTGTCATCATGGCAAATTTAAGTCTCAAACATATCTACAAAGTGTACCCGAACGGGACCAAGGCAGTCAACGACTTCAACATGGAGATCGCCGACCGCGAATTTATCGTATTCGTAGGTCCCTCGGGCTGCGGAAAATCCACCATGCTCCGCATGATCGCCGGCTTGGAAGATATTTCGGCGGGCGAGCTGAGCATCGGCGATACCGTCGTCAACGATGTGGAGCCCAAGGATAGGGATATCGCAATGGTCTTCCAAAACTATGCGCTCTATCCGCATATGACGGTGTACGAGAACATCGCCTTCGGGCTGCGCGTGCGCAAGCTCCCCAAGGAGGAGATCCATAGCCGCGTCGTCCATGCCGCGGAGATCTTGGGCATCAAAGATTATCTCGATAAAAAGCCCAAGGAAATGAGCGGCGGGCAGCGGCAGCGCGTCTCGCTCGGGCGGGCGATTGTGCGCGATCCCAAAGTGATGCTGCTCGACGAGCCGCTCTCCAACCTCGATGCCAAGCTCCGCACGCAGATGCGTGCCGAGATCCTGAAGCTGCACACGCAGCTCAAAACGACGTTTATCTACGTCACGCACGATCAGGTAGAAGCGATGACGATGGGCACCCGCATCGTCGTGATGAAGGGCGGGTTCGTTCAGCAGATCGATACGCCGAGGAACTTGTACCGCTACCCCGCAAACAAGTTTGTGGCGGGCTTCATCGGCACGCCGCAGATGAACTTTTTCGATGCGACGCTTACGCAGGCGGGTGATAAGGCGGAACTCTCGTTCGCGGGCGGGGAAGCCGTTTTGCAGCTGCCGATGGAGTATCTGCGCAAGGTGCGCCCGCGCTATCTGTGCGGCGGCGCGGTGTGTGCGGGCATCCGCGCGGAGGATATTTCGCTCGCGCCCAACGTGGTGGCGGCGAGCCCCTATAAGGTGAAGATGCAGATCTCGCATGTGGAAGACCTCGGAGACGAATCGCTCGTCTACGGCACGGTCGGCGAGGCGCGCATCATCGTAAAGACGACGCTCTCGCACGAATACCGCGCAGGCGATGTGTGCGAAGCGGCGTTCAACGTCAAAAAGATGCACTTCTTTGATGCGGAGACGGAGGAGACCATCGCGCCCCGCCTGCCCGAGGTCAACGAGCTCGCCTGCTCCGCGCATGAAGGAAAGCTGACCTTGGCGGGCGCGGAGATCGCGCTCCCGCCTGCGCTGCAGGGGGCGGAAGGGGAAGGCACACTGCTGCTTCCCACCGATGCGGTGGGCTTCGGCGGCGATATCCCCGCCGTGGCGACGGACTGCGAGCAGGTGGGGGAGAAGTACCTCATCGGGCTGGAGCTCGGCGGCGCGCGGCTGTTTGCCGTTTCGGCGCGGCGCATCGAGGCGGGCGCGGTCAAGCTCGCCATCGACTTCAAGCGCGTCACGCTCACGGTTGGGGAGTTCCGGGCAGAGCCGCTTCCCGACAGCATCCGCCTTGCGGGTACGTTCGTCAAGAAAAAGGAGCGCAGGAACGCGAGCGGGGAACCTTCGCGCAAGAAGATGATCAACTTCTATCTCGACCTTGCGGGAGCGAGCTTCCCCGCACCCGAAAATATCACCCGAAAGCTCCTTTCCACCCTTTCGCCGCGCGCGGTGTTTTCCGCGCAGTTCCTCTTTGAATTTACGCCCTACGCCCTGACGTTCGGCGAGGCGGGGATCGCGGGAGAGGTGCTCTCCGTCGTCGATTACGGCGCGGAGCAGTTTGCCCTCGTCCGCGTGGGCGAAGAGACGGTGCCCGTGCTTTGCGAGCGCCCGATCTCGGGCATGGTATGCCTTGTTCCCGTGCTCGAGCAGGCGGGCGTGTGCGAGGCAAAGAGCGGGATCAAGCTTTTATAAGGCGCACAAAGGAGACTCATATGGATAAAAAACTATTTTTGCAGCAGTTGGAGGCGCTCCCCATCGAGGGATTGGATGCGGCAGGGCTGTATCGGGAAATTTCGGCGCTCGCCGTAAAGCACATCGCCTTCTCCGAAAAGCCCAAGCGCTGTGCGCACTATCTTTCCATCGAATTTCTCATCGGCAGGGTGTTTTTTAACAACCTGCTCGAGCTCGGCGTTCTGCGCGAGGTCAAAACGCTCTTGCGCAAAAAGGGCGTCGATCTCGCCCGTCTGGAAGAGATCGAAGATGCGGCGCTCGGCAACGGCGGGCTCGGCAGGCTCGCCGCGTGCTATATGGATTCGGGCGCGGCGTGCGGGTTCCCGCTCTACGGGTACGGCATCCGCTACCGCTACGGGCTGTTCCGCCAGACGTTTGAAGACGGCTTTCAGAGGGAAGCGCCCGATGATTGGCAGCGCTTCGGCGATCCGTGGAGCATCCGCAGGGAGGACGAGGCGCAGACCATCCGCTTTGCGGATATGACGGTCACCGCCGTGCCCTATGATATGCCGCTCATCGGCAAGCGCGTCAACACGCTGCGGCTGTACCAGGCGGAGGGAAGCGCGGCGGCGGAAGCGATCAGCGGCGTGCTCTATCCCGATGACTCCACGGAGGAGGGCAGGCTCCTGCGCATCCGTCAGGAATACTTCCTCTCCGCGGCGGCGATCGGCGATATGGTGCGCGCCTACGAGGCGCGCCACGGGCAGGATTACAGGCAGTTCGCCAAAGAAAATACTGTTCAGCTCAACGATACTCACCCCGTGTTTGCCATCCCCGAGCTCATCCGCGTTCTGATGGAGCGGGGCGTCGCGTACCGTGCGGCGCTCAAAACGGCGCAGGCGGTGTTCCATTATACCAACCACACCATCCTGCCGGAGGCGCTCGAGTGCTGGGAAAAACGCCTCTTGCAAAAGATCTTGCCCTCCATTGCCGAAATTTTGCTCAAGATGAACGCCACGCAGCGCCAGCGCCACCGCAAAGAGGGATATACGGAGGCGGAGATCGAAGCCGCAGGCATCTACAGCCGCGCGCGGGACGCCTTTTCCATGGCGAATACGGCGGTATTTTCCTCCGGGATCGTCAACGGCGTTGCCAAGCTGCATTCCGAGATCATCCGCCGCGACCTGTTCGCCGCGGAGGCGGCGCATCACCCGGAGAAGTTTTTTAATGTTACCAACGGCATCGCGCAGCGGCGTTGGCTCGAGCTTGCCAACAGCGAGCTTGCCGAGCTCATCGATCACAAGATCGGGCGCGCATGGCGCGCTTCGCCCGCTGCGCTCTGTGAGCTCAAACCATTTGTGCAAGATGGCGAGACCGCCGCGGCGTTCGATGCCGTCAAGCAAAAGAAGAAGGCGCAGCTCTTCGATTACATTGTCCGCACGGAGGGCGTGCGCTTCACGGGCGAAAAGCTCGTCTATGCGCAGGTAAAGCGCCTGCACGAGTATAAGCGCCAACTCATGACGGCGTTTGCGCTCCTGCGGCTGTATTACGATTTGAAAGAGGGCAAGCTCCCCGATTTCGCGCCGAGCCTCTTCGTGTTCGGGGCGAAAGCTGCCCCGGGCTACGCCCGCGCCAAAGCGATCATCAAATATATCAACGAGATCTTAAAAACCATCAATCGGGATGTCTCCCTCGGCGGCGCGCTCCAGGGCGTGTTTGTCACAGAATATAACGTCACGTATGCGGAGAAGATCGTCGCCGCGGCAGACGTCTCGCTGCAGGTCTCCACGGCAGGGTTGGAGGCGAGCGGCACGGGCAACATGAAGTTTATGATGAACGGCGCCGTCACATTGGGCACGATGGACGGGGCAAATATCGAGATCGTCGAACAGGCGGGCATGGAGAACAATTATATCTTCGGTGCGCGCGTGGAGGAGATCGAAGCGCTCCGCAAGGGCGGGTACGATCCCAACGCCTTTTTGCAGGCAAATCCCGCGTGGAAGCGCGTCGTCGAAACGCTCCGCGACGGTACTTTTTCCGATGGCGGTACGGGGTGTTTTCAGGAGCTGTATACCTCCCTCACCGCGGGCGCAAGTTGGCACAAGCCCGATCATTACTTTATCTTCCGTGATATCGAGGAGTACTATCAGGCGATCCTGCGTGTCAACCGCGATTTTTGCGACCGCGCCCGCTTTACGCAAAAGCAGCTCGCCTGCGTGGCGGCTTCCGGCTTCTTCTCTTCCGATCGCTCCGTCTCGGAATACGCCGAGCACATTTGGCATATCCGCCCCAAGGCAGATAAGCGGAAGTAAAACGGCTTTTTTACGGCGCTTGCAATTTTAAGGAGTTTGTTTTAATGAAGTCACATTTTAGCAACCCATATCTCTATAAAAAACGCCCCCACGGGCGTTTTTTGCCCCCTTAAAGCGGCGTAAGAGGGCAGGGGTGGCGGAGGGTTACTTGCCTCTCTCCAAGAGAGAGCCAAGGGGTGGAAGAGTGAAAACGCTATAAAAAAGGGGGTGATAGTACTTGCCTTCCTCGTTGAGGGGTGAGCGGCGCGTTATGCGCACCGCCACAGTGTGGCGTGCGCGCGCCGCGAACTAAGGAATTGCCTTTCTCAGCGGCAATTTGTGACCGACACGAGGAGAAAGTCTTGCTTGCAAAAGAATTTCGACGAAGTGGCGCACGAGCGCCCCGCGCGAAGTACCGCAGGCGGCACTCTACCTTGGTGCCGCCAAGATGTGCCCCGTAGCTGCGGTGGGAGTTGTCAAGTGTAGCTGTGGTGTGCCATCTCGCTCCCTAAAGAGGCTTCCCCCTTGGGGGAAGCTGTCACCGAAGGTGACTGATGAGGGGATTTTGCCCCCCTTAATACTTGTTTTAAG
>CALVLO010000054.1 GCA_944338265.1 uncultured Clostridia bacterium | reverse complement strand
CAGCTCGTGCTCTCTCTTCCGTTCGCCTTCCTGCGCGTGCGGCTGTTCCCGCAGGGAAACGCGGTCGGCATTGAGGCAAACGCTGCCTTTTACGGGTGTATGCTGCTTGCGTACGCGCTCTTCAACCTCGTCTATTTTGCCGAATTTTACCGCACGGCGTATCGTGCGGGCGCGGCGTTTTTCAAGGCGTTTCTCCCCGTTCTCGTCGTGATCGCCGCCATGGAGACGTGCGCGCACCTTCCCGCAACTGTCTTTATGGACGGCGTTTCCGCCGATGCGCTCGTAAAACAGCTCCCCGTGACGGCGGCGGGGCTTGCGGCGTATCTCGCGTGCAACCCGCTCGCGTGGGCGATCGGATCAAAACGCTTTCGGCGCGTCGATCTGTAACCCGCTTGACAGGCGCGCGGCGTTTGTGTTATACTTGCGCCATGCAGACGATATATGACGTGATCGTTGTGGGCGGCGGCATCGCGGGATATACCGCGGCGCTCACCTTAAAAAATCTGAAGCGCAGTTGCCTTTGGCTGGGCGCCGAACTGTTCGGCGAAAAACTGCTCAAAGCGGAATATGTGCGCAACTTTCCCGCGCTCGTGGGCGACGGGCAGGCGTTCGCCGCCCGCCTTCGGGAACAGATGGAGAAGGAGGGCATCGTCTTTACCAAGTGCCGTGCGGACGGCATCTATGCGGGCGAGCCCTTCACCGTTACGGCGGGGCAGGAGGCGTATCTCGGAAGAGCCGTCATTCTCGCCACGGGCGTGGAGACGGCGGGCGCCGTTGCGGGCGAGCGCGAATTTTTGGGGCGCGGCGTGAGCTATTGCGCCGTGTGCGACGGCGCGCTCTATAAGGGCAAGCAGATCGCCGCCATCGTCGCTTCGCCCAAGTTTGCGGAGGAAGCGGAGTATCTTGCGGGCTTTGCCGAGACGGTGCACGCCTTCTGCCTCTACCGCGGCGCTTCGTTCAAGGCAAAAAACATCGTCATTCACGAGGAGAAGCCGCTTGCCGTTGCGGGCGGGATGCGGGTGGAAAAGCTGCTCGTAAAGGAGGGGGAGCTCCCCGTGAGCGGGGTCTTTTTCCTCAAAGACAGCGCGCCGCCCGCGGCGCTCGTCGGCGGGTTGGAGACGGAGGGCGCCGCCGTGAAAACCGCGCGGGACGGCTCCACCAACATTGCGGGGCTGTTCGCCGCGGGCGACGTGACGGGCAGACCTTATCAGTACGCGAAAGCCGCGGGCGAGGGGCTCGTCGCGGCATATTCCGCGCACGCGTATCTCGGCGGGGCAAAGGCATGAGTTTTTCCGAGGCAGAACGCTCCATCATCAAAAAATACCGCAAGCAACTGTGGTGCCCCTTCATCAAGAGCGTCAAGCGCTATGCGCTCGTTTCCGAAGGGGATAAGATCGCCGTGTGCATCTCGGGCGGGAAGGATTCCTTCCTCCTTGCAAAGTGCATGCAGGAGCTGCAGCGGCACGGCGAAGTGCCGTTCGGGCTGGAATTTATCGTGATGGATCCCGGCTACGCGCCCCAAAACCGCGCGCGCATCGAGGAGAACGCCGCGCTGCTCGGCGTGCCCGTGCGCATCTTCGGGAGCGATATTTTCGCCGTTGTGGACAGCGTGACGGCGGGCTCGCCCTGCTATCTCTGCGCGCGCATGCGCCGCGGCTATCTCTATGAGTTCGCAAAAAAATGCGGCTGCAACAAGATCGCGCTCGGGCATCACTTCGACGACGTCGTCTCCACCACGCTCTTGAGCATGTTCTACGGCGCGGAGATCAGGACGATGCTGCCCAAGCTCCGCTCCACTTCGCACCCCGGCATGGAGCTCATCCGCCCCCTGTACGCCGTGCGCGAGCGGGATGTCGTCGCGTGGGCGGTGCACAACGGGCTCTCCTTTCTCAACTGCGCCTGCCGCTTTACCGAGCGCGTTGCCGATAAGGAAGAGGAGAGCAAGCGGCGGGAGATGAAGGCGCTCCTTTCCCGCATGGAGGAGAGCAACCCCGCGGCGGCGGATAACGTCTTCCGCAGCATGCACAACGTCGCGCTCGAGTGCATCGTCGGCTGGCGGAAGGGGGGCGCGCGCGGGAGCTTTCTCGATGAATATTGATGCCATCCCGAAGAAAAATCGCGATTTTTTGGGAAATTTGCCCATATCCTCTTGCAGGAACGGGCAAAATACGATATAATAATAAAAAGTGTTTGCCGCGGTGCGGCGGGGAGGGGGTCGGTCATGACGTTAAAGGCGTTGCAGGAGTATCTCGACGTTGCCAAATGGAAGGATAGCGAGAAGTTCCACGCCGATATGTGCGGAAGGTATGCGCGCTGCCGCTATTGCACGCGCACGGAGGAGTATCCATGCGCGCGGGCGCACAACCGCCTTGCGGAGATGCAGGCATCTCCCGTGCCCGACCGCATTCCCGAGTGGCTGCTTCCGGAGCCGCCCGTGCCCGCAGCCGTGCAGCAGCCCAAAAGGGCTCCCGCGCCCAAGGCGGAGGAGGGCGGCGCACCCACGGCAGAGCCCGCAGAAGAGCCCGCGGAAGCGCCTGCCGCCGAAGCAGAGGCGCAGCGGCTTGCAGAGCGGGTCCGCCCGCATGTGATCGCAAGAACGGCAAAGAGCGAGGCGGAGCGCACGCGCATCCTCTCGCTGCATAAAAAGCCCGCGGCGCCCGCTGTGCCGCAGGGCGATGATCAACAAAAATAAACGGGCAAAGCCCGTATGGAAAGGAGGTATCAGGTAATTTCCTAATCTATGGACAGTCGATGTATCGGACTGTTGATCGCGCTCGTGGTCTGCGTTGCGCTTTCGGGTTTTTTCAGTGCAATGGAGACGGCATATACGAGCTTCTCCGCCGTGCGGATGCGACGGATGGCGCGCACAAAAAAGAGCGCGCGCCTTGCCTTCGCGCTGAGCGCGGATTACAACAGAGTGCTTTCCACCCTGCTCATTGCGGATAATATCGTGAACATCGCCTCGGCGAGCCTCGGTACGCTCATCTTCACGTCGCTCATCGGCGCGGAGCTGGGGCCTACCGTCTCTACTGTCGTGCTCACGGTCGTGGTGCTCATCTTCGGCGAGATCACGCCCAAGGTGGTCGCCAAGCGCCTGCCGGAGGGCTTTGCCTGCTTCTCGGCGTATCCGCTCCGTTTTCTTGTGAGCCTCTTCCTGCCTTTGAGTTTTCTCTTCGGGCTGTGGAAGAAGTTTATTTTTTGGCTTTTTCGGCTCGGGAAGAAGCAGCCGAAGTTCACGGAAGAGGAGTTCGGCATGCTCGTTTCGGATATCCGCGCGGGCGGCGTGCTCAACGATACCGAGCACGAGCTCATCCAGCGGACGCTCCGCTACGACGATCTCCTCGTAAAAGACGTGATGGTCCCGCTCGAGCGCATGGTCACGGTGGAGTCCCGTGCGAGCGACAGGCTCGTTTACCATATCTTCCGCGAGACGAATTTCTCGCGCGTGCCCGTTTATAAGGGCACCAAGCCCAACATCATCGGCATCCTGTACCGCGCCGATTTTTACGAGAACATGCTCGCCGGGCGGCGAGATTTTGAAAATATCATCCGCCCCGTCTCCTTTACGGAGGAGGACGAGAAGCTCTCCGCGCTCATGAAGCGCATGCAGGCGGGCAGGGAACATGTGATGATCGTGGGCTCGGAGGGGGATGCCGTCGGGTTCATCACCCGCGAGGATATGATCGAAGAGCTCTTGGGCGATGTGGACGATAAATACGATCTCACGCCCGCCACGGCGCCCGTCACGCCGTCCGCTCCGGCGGAAGGGGGTGCGGTATGAACGCAGGGCTCATCATCGCGCTCGCGGTGCTCGTCGTCTTTTCGGGCTTTTTCAGCGCCACGGAGACGGCGTACACGAGTTTTTCCTCCGTGCGCATGCGCCGCTTCGCGCAGAAAAAGCACACCGCGCGCATCGCGTTAAAACTCGGCGAGGACTATAACCGCATCCTCACGACGCTGCTCATCGGCAACAATATCGTCAATATCACGGCTTCCACGCTCGGGACGCTGCTCTTCGTCTCGCTGCTCGGCGAGAGCTTGGGCGCGACGGTCTCTACCATCGTCATCACCGTGGTGGTGCTCATCTTCGGCGAGATCACGCCCAAAACGCTCGCCAAGGAGATCCCGGAGCGCTTTGCCTGCTTTGCGGCGTATCCGCTGCTCATCTTTACTTACCTTTTCTTCCCGCTCAGTTTTCTCTTCGGGCTGTGGAAGAAGCTCGTCTTCAAACTCTTCCGCCTCGATAAGGAGGAGCCAAAGCTCACAGAGGCGGAGTTCAAGCTACTCGTGACCGATGTGCGTGCGGACGGCGTGCTCAACGAGACGGAGCACGAGCTCATCCACCGCACGCTGCGCTACGACGAGCTGCACGTCGGTTCCTGCATGATCCCGCTCGAGCGCGTCGTCGGCGTCGACGTGCACGAGAACTGCCGCAGGGTGTACCGCCTCTTCCGCGAGACCAACTTCTCGCGCGTGCCCGTTTGGGATACGGAGAAGAAGAACATCGTCGGCATCCTGTATCGCGCCGATTTTTACGAGGAACTGCTTGCGGGGCACAAGAGCTTTCTCTCCGTCATCCGCCCCGTCGCGTATACGCAGGAGGGGGAGAAGGTCTCCGTCCTCATGAAGCGCATGCAGACGGAGCGCGTCCACATGGTGATGGTGGGAGAAGCGGGGAACGTGCGCGGGCTCATCACCCGTGAGGATATGATCGAGGAACTTTTGGGCGACGTGGACGACAAGTACGACATGACGCCCGTCACCTCGCCCCTGCAGCCCGTCGTGCCCGAACAGGGCGGGAGCGAGGAGTAAATGCGCTTAAAGATCCCCGCGGCTTCGGGCGTTGAGGCGTGCGTCAAGCGCGAGCTCCGCGCGATGGGCTACGGCGACTGCCCCGCCCTGCAGGGGCGCGTTGCGCTCGAAGGGGGCTGGGAGGATATTGCCCGCCTCAACATTTGCCTGCGGGCGGGCGAGCGCGTGCTCTTGGAGCTTGCAAGCTTTCCCGCGCCCGATTTCGATGCGCTCTTTGCAGGCGTTCATGCCATCCCGTGGGAGGAATTTTGTTCCCCGCGGGCGCAGATCTTAATGGACGGCAAATGCTTTGCGAGCAAGCTCATGGCGGTGAAGAGCGCGGGCGGCGTCGTCAAAAAGGCGATCGTCGAGCGGCTGAAAACGGGGCTCGGCGTCCGCACGCTCGATGAGCGCGGCGAACGCGTCGTCGTCAACTTCGAGATCTTCGGCGACGTCGCCTGCATCTGTTTGGATACTTCGGGCGACGGGCTGCACAAGCGCGGCTACCGCGTGAAGACGTATGAAGCGCCCCTGCGCGAGACGACCGCCGCGGCGATGGTGGAGGGCTCCTTCTTCCGTGCGGGCAAGCCGTTTGCCGATCTCTTCTGCGGCAGCGGCACAATCCCCATAGAGGCGGCGCTCTATCAGCGCAGGATCGCCCCGGGGAAGCATCGCCATTTTGATTTTACCAAGTGGAAGTGCGCGCCCGCGGGCGTGCTCGAACGCGCCCGCGAGGAGGCGGAGGCGGGGGAGGTGCACGGCGCTCTGCCGCCGCTCTTTGCCTGCGACATTTCGCCCGCGGCGGTGGAGACGGCGCGCTTTCATGCAAGGCGCGCGGGCGTGGAACAGGATATCCGCTTTTGCGTGCAGGATATGCGCGCGTTTTCTTCGGCGGAGCGATACGGCGTCATCCTCTCCAACCCGCCCTACGGCGAGCGGCTGCGGGCGGCGGACCTTGCGGGGCTATACCGCGACTTCGGGCGGGTGTACCGCGCGCTGCCCGATTGGAGCTGCGTCTTTCTCTCCTCCTATGAGGGTGCGGAGCGTGCGTTCGGCGGAAGGGCAGCCAAAAAGCACAGGATCTACAACGCAAAACTTGCGTGCACGCTGTACACTTATCAGGGAAATAAGCCGCCTTGCGTCGGTTTTGAGAAAATACCATGAAGGTATTGTGAATTTCTGAAAATGTCTTGCCAAAATCATTGACAAATGCAAAATATCTGCTATAATAAAAACAAGCTGGATACATAGGCAAAACAAAAGAATTTCATTTTAAGGAGTAAATACATATCATGGAAATCAACGAGTATCTTGTAAAGTTCTTCCAGATGGTGCGCGACATGGAGAATATGGACTTCTTCGCGGGCGTCGCACAGCTTTCGAGAACGGAGTTCCGCCTTCTGAGAGAGGTCATCATGGAGGAGGAGAAGGGCAGAAGCATCATCTCTTCCGAGCTTGCCCGCCGCCTCGGCATCACGCGCTCGGCGATCTCGCAGATCGTTACCAAGCTCGAGCAGCGCGGCGTCGTGAAGCGCGTCGATTCTCCCACAGACCGCAAGATCGCATATATCCGCCTTTCGGATAACACGCTCACCGTCTTCAACGATCAGTGCAAAGAGGCGAACGAGATCATGACCCGCGTGGTCGAGCTGTTGGGCGAGGATAAGATGCGCACGTTCTTCGCGCAGTACGAGGAGTTCGAGACCGCCGTCACCAAGGCGATCAAGGAAGCCAAGGGTTCGTAAGAAAATAAACGTATCCAACGGGGCGCCCGCACGGGCGCCTCGCATCGTTACAATAAGGGACAGATTTTTATGCTTCAGTTAACGCAAATCACAAAGGACTATCCTTCCGCTTCGGGCTGCGTGCATGCGCTCAGGGGCGTGAGCCTTGAATTCCGTGCGAGCGAGTTCGTCTGCATTTTAGGGCCCTCGGGCTGCGGCAAGACGACGCTTCTCAACATCATCGGCGGGCTCGATCATTACACCGCGGGCGATCTTGTGATCCAGGGCAAGTCTACCAAGAACTTCAAGGATCGCGATTGGGACGTCTACCGCAATCACCGCATCGGGTTTATCTTCCAATCGTATAACCTCATCCCGCACCAGACGGTTTTGGGGAATGTGGAGCTTGCGCTCACCATTGCGGGTGTGGGGCGCGAAGAGCGCCGCCGCCGCGCCGCCGAGGCGCTCACCCGCGTGGGGCTCGGGAAGGAGCTCAACAAGCGCCCCAACCAGCTCTCCGGCGGGCAGATGCAGCGCGTCGCCATTGCCCGCGCCCTCGTCAACAATCCCGATATCTTGCTTGCCGATGAGCCCACGGGCGCGCTCGATTCGGAGACGAGCGTGCAGATCATGGAGCTCATCAAGGAGATCGCGGGCGAGCGGCTCGTCATCATGGTCACGCACAATCCCGAGCTTGCCTACCAATACGCTTCGCGCATCGTGCGCTTTAAGGATGGGCTCGTGGAGTCGGATTCCAATCCCTATTCTTCCGCGGCGGAAGGGGAGAAGGGCGCTTCTTCGGAGGCTGCCGAAGGGCAGGCGGAGGAGAATGCCGTGCAGCCCGCGGAGGTCGCCGCCGAAGGCGAGACGCAGCCGAAGCAGCCCAAGCGAAAGAAAGACCGCGCCAAGATGAGCTTTTTCACTTCGCTTGCGCTAAGCTTCCGCAACCTGCTCACCAAAAAGGGGCGTACCATCCTCACGTCCGTCGCGGGGAGCATCGGCATCGTCAGCGTCTGCCTTGTTTTGGCGCTTTCGAGCGGGTTCAACAATTATGTGAAAAAGACGGAAGAGGATATGCTCTCTTACTACCCCGTGCAGGTCACGGAGAGCGCGTTCGATATGGCGTCTATCATGACCTCTTTCACCTCCCCGCAGGATATGCCCGATCTGAAGGAGATCGGCGATAAAGTCTACGTCGACTCTTTCCTGACGGGGCTTGGCAAGGGCATGGCGGTTTCGAATGATATTTCACCCGAATATCTCGAATATATTGCCAAAATGGATCCTTCGTATTATGCGGAGATACAATACGGCTACGGTACGACCGTCGCCAACAACCTGTTTACACAGGTGGATATCGCCAAAGACGCGAATGCCGAAAACTTGGAACTTGTTCCCGTTACCTATTCGCTTTCCAAGCTCAAAGAACATTATATCGACGTTGTAAAAAGCTTGCCGGAAGGCAATTACAGCCAGCTCACGCAGTTTGCCGATTTCTTCGGGAACGTCGTCAATCGCATGCCGGGCACGGATGATTTTGAAAGTGAAACGTTCGGCGACTATGTTCTCTCGCAGTACGATGTGATCAAAGGCGAATTTCCGAAAAATCAAAACGAAGTCGTCTTTGTCATCGGACCGAATAACGAAGTGAGTGATCTGACGCTTGCCCAACTCGGTCTTTTGAATGAAGAGAAGTTCTCCGCGCTCTTCCATGAAGGGAAGGAAGAAGAAAGCGACGGAAAGCTCAGCGAAAATTCCCTCGTCGATTTCAATGAGATATTGAACAAAGAGTATACGCTGTTCTATAACGACGTGGTGTACGAAAAAGACCCTGCTTATACAAAGCCCACGATGGCGGCGGGGGACAGGACGGGCTATCCCTATACATACGTCGGCGAACGTGATAACGAGAAGCTTACGGCGGCGGAAGGGGAAGGGTATAACCTCAAAGCTGTCGGCATTCTCCGTTTGAAGAAGGGTTTGCAATACGGCTGCTTGACAGATGGTTTGAATCTGACCGAGGCGCTGATCGATGATTATATCACACAAACGAAGGAGCACGATGGTTTTGTAAATTGGATGAAAAACGAATCGGCGATTGAACTCACAAACCCGCTTACGGGTGAGCCGATCCTCGATAAAAACGGCGATCCGATCAAGATCTATCTTTGTCCCTCAGAAAATTTACAAAGTTATTACAATCTCAACGACGAGATCGGCGCGTTTGCGACGGGTTCGACGGCGGATTTCATAAGGGGAGTTTTGAAGGGGTTCACCGCTTCGTTTATGCCGGAAAGTGCGATCCGTGCGGTGGGCGGCGATAACACCGTCACGTCCATTTCGTTTTATGCCCGCGATTTTGACGGTAAGGAACATCTTCTTTCCTATCTCGATGCTTGGAACGATACGCACGAGAGCGCCGAACAGATCACCTATACCGATACCGTTGGCACGCTCATGGGCATGGTGCAGGAGATCTTAAATATCATCACCTATGTGCTCGTCGCGTTCACGGCGATCTCCCTCGTCGTCTCGTCCGTCATGATCGGCATCATCACCTA
>CALVLO010000053.1 GCA_944338265.1 uncultured Clostridia bacterium | reverse complement strand
TTGACGTCTTCAAACAGTTTTTTGCTGCCGTATTGGAGGCTGACTCCCGTGACCTGTAACATGGCGTTCTCCGTTTTTTCTTTTCCGTTGAAAATTATACCATATCCGCCCCCGATTATCAAACGAAACGGGCGGCTTTCCGAAAAATTCTCCGCTCCCCCGCCATTGACTTTTGATAAATGAAATGATATACTCTTGCGTATGGAAATTTGCGTCAATCATACGACCCTCTTTTACGAAAAGGCGGGCGAGGGGAAGCCCCTCATCCTGCTGCACGGCAACGGCGAAACGCACGAGATCTTCTCCGCGCTCATCCCCCCGCTTGCCGAACGCTTTACGGTGTATGCCGTCGATACGCGCGGGCACGGGCAGAGTGCACCCGTTTCCGAATACCATTACGAGGACATGGCGGCGGATATTGCCGCGTTCTGTGCGGCGCTCGGGCTCCAAAGCCCCGCCGTGTACGGGTTCAGCGACGGCGGGATCGCGGCGCTCCTGCTATCGCTGCGCTTTCCCCATCTCCCCGCCCGCATTGCGGTGAGCGGCGCCAACCTTGACCCGCGCGGGCTCAAACGAGACTTCCTCCGCGCCGTGAAAAAAGAGTTTGCAAAGACGCAGGCGCCCCTCCTGCGGCTCATCCTCGAAGAGCCGCACATCCCCGTGCGGGAACTGAAAAAGATCGCCGTGCCCGTCCTCGTGACGGCGGGCGAGCGCGACATTGTGCGCAACGCGCACACCCGAAAGATCGCCGCCGCCCTCCCCCATGCCGCGCTCAGATGCTTCCGCGGCGAGACACACGACAGCTATGTGGTGCACAGCGCGCTGCTCGCGCCCGAGCTCCTATCCTTTTTCGCATGATGCAAAAACCGCGGCGGCGCCGCGGTTTTTCCTATTCTTCGGTGAAGGTGAACTTGCCGCCCTCTTCGTCGACAACGACCGTCTTCCCCGCGGAGATGCTGCCGAGGAGCACCGCTTCGGAGAGCGGATCTTCGATGCGCCTTCTGACGGCGCGCTTTAAGGGGCGCGCGCCAAATTCTTCGCTGTACCCCTCTTCGAGGAGGAGGCTGAGGGCGCGGGTGCTCACTTTGAGCTCGATGCCCCGCCCTTGGAGGCGCTTTGCAAGCCCCTCTACGATCTTGCCGCAGATCGCGCTTGCATCCTCGCGCGAGAGCTTGTGGAAGACGATGATATCATCCAGCCTGTTCAAAAACTCGGGGCGGAACTGCTTTTTCAGCGCCTCCTCGATGCGCCCCTTCATATCCTCATACGCCTGCCGCTCGTCGGCGGCGCCGAAACCGAGGGGGGCAGCATCCTTGACCTCGTGCGCGCCCACGTTGCTCGTTAAGATGACGACGGTATTTTTGAAAGAGACCTCTCTGCCGCGGCTGTCCGTGAGCCGCCCGTCATCGAGGATCTGCAAGAGGATATTGAATACGTCCGGATGCGCCTTCTCGATCTCATCGAAGAGCACCACCGAATAGGGCTTGGTGCGGATGCGGTCGGTGAGCTGCCCGCCGCCCTCGTCGTAGCCCGCGTAGCCGGGCGGCGCGCCGATGAGCTTGGAGACGGAAGCCTTCTCCATGTACTCGGACATATCGATGCGCACGAGCAGGCGTTCGTCGCCGAACATGCTCTCCGCAAGCGCCTTGGAAAGATCCGTCTTGCCCACGCCCGTGGGACCGACGAAGATAAAGGAGCCGATGGGTTTGCCCGCATCTTTGAGCCCCGCGCGCGCACGGCGGATGGCTTTGGCGACGGCGGAGACCGCCTCGTTCTGCCCCACGATGCGGCGGTGAAGCTCCTCTTCGAGGTGCATGAGCCGCGCACTCTCCGCCTCGGTGAGTTTGACGACGGGCACGCCCGTCCAGCCCGAGACGATCTCGGCGATGTCCTCCTTCCCGATGGCGAGGTGGGTGATATCCCGCCCGCGCGCCCACGCCTGACGGCGCGCCTCCGCCTTGACGGAGAGCTGCTCGATCTCGCGCGAGAGCGCCTGTTCGCGCGCCGCATCCTGCCACTTGTGCGCCTTTTCCCGATCCGCCCTGAGGCGCACGAGCTTTTCCTCCATCTCGCGCACGTCTTCGGGCCCGTTGTAGGAGTTGAGCCGCGCGCGGGAGGCGGCTTCGTCGATGAGGTCGATGGCTTTATCGGGGAGGAAGCGGTCGGTGATATAGCGGTCGGAAAGGCGCACGGCGGCTTCGATCGCCTCGTCCGTGATGACGACGTTGTGATGCGCCTCGTACTTATCTTTGACGCCGCGCAGGATGGAGATGGTATCTTCGATGCCCGGCTGATCGACGATGACGGGCGTGAAGCGCCGCTCGAGCGCGGCGTCCTTTTCGATGTATTTGCGGTACTCCTCGATGGTGGTCGCGCCTACCGTCTGGAGCTGCCCGCGCGCGAGCATGGGTTTGAGGATGTTCGAGGCATCCATGCTCCCCTCCGCCGTGCTGCCCGCGCCCACGAGCATGTGGATCTCGTCGATAAAGAGGATGATATTGCTGTTGCGGCGGATCGCCTCCACAATGCCTTTGAGACGCTCTTCAAAGTCGCCGCGGTAGCGCGCCCCCGCAACGAGCCCCGTGAGATCGAGCGAAAAGACCGTTTTCCCGCGCAGCAGCTCGGGCACCCTGCCATCTGCGATCTCCTGCGCGAGCCCCTCGACGACGGCGCTCTTGCCCACGCCCGGCTCGCCGATGAGCACGGGATTGTTTTTGGTGCGGCGGGAGAGGATCTGCACGACCTTTTCGATCTCCTTCCGCCTGCCGATGACGGGATCGAGCTTGCCCTCCCGCGCGCGCTGCGTGAGGTCGACGCCGTAGGCGAGCAGGCTCTCATCGAGCTCCGCCGCCCGCTCCTGCGAGGGCTTCATGATTTGCCGCATCAGCTCGCGGCGGCGCTCTTCCAAGTACTCGCGCGGGATCTTGGAGATGCCGTTTATATCCTCCTCATCCCCCTCTTCCTGCCCGCCCGCGGGCGCGATGAACTGCTCCGTGCGGGCAACGAGCGCCTTTACATCGATGCCGAGCGTGCGCAAGATCCACACCGCAAGGCAATCTTCCAGCGTGAGGATGGCAAGGAGCACATGCTCCGTGCCCGTGATGGCACCCGCCTCCTCCGATTGGATGGAGTACTCGCGCGCCAGATCGAAGATGCGCTTGGTGCGGGGCGTAAAGCCGTGCACGGGGGAATCGTGCTGCAAATTGCGCTTAAAGAGGGTGCGGAATTTTTCGATCTCCACCCCTGCTTCGGTGAGCAGCCTGCTTGCGGTGCTCTCTGTAACGCAGAGCATCGCCATGAGCACATGCTCGCTGCCGATATAGTTGGTGTGATAGACCGCCGTCGCCTCTTCGGCGAGCGCAACGGCTTGTTTGAGATGATCGGAAAAATGCGACGTATCCAAAATGACCTCCTCCGCCTTAGGGCAAGAGCCGCATGCCGCGGACCGCGCCGCGCGTATATTCCGCGCGGTAAATATCCTGCGCGCGCGCATCGAGCGGCGCGCCGTTGAGCCTGTTGAGATTGGCAGGGCGCATGTTCATGGCGAGATCGTCCATCTCCCGCATGCGTTCCTCCCCTTCGCCCTCAGCGGAAAAATAGCCGAGCGCGATGCCGAGCTTGACATCCGCCGCGCGGCGCATGAACTCGCACTCCTCCAAAATGCAGCAATTTTCGAGCACGCCGAGGGAGCGGAAGATGCGGTCTTTTAAGGCAACGCCCTCCTCCGCCTTCATGCGGGCGCGCTCCAAAAGCTCCATCTCCACGACGTAGCCGACGGACTGCTCGACGACGGATAAGATCTCCTCCTCGCTCACGCCGAGCGTCACTTCGTTGCTCACCTGAAAGAGCTCGCCCTCTGCGCCGCTCCCCTCGCCGAACGCGCCGCGCACGGTGAGCCCCAGCCTTGTTAAACGGGGCATGACGGTGCGCATGAGCCCCCGCCGCGCGAGCGCGGGCAGAAAGAGCATTACCGAGGCGCGCAGCCCCGTACCGAGGTTGGTGGGACATGCGGTGAGGTAGCCGAACATCTCGTCGAAAGCGAAGGGGATGGCTTCGGAGACGGCATCGTCGATGCCCGCAATGCGCTCGTATGCCTTTTTTAAGTCGAACCCGTGCATGAAGTACTGTTCGCGGACATGGTCTTCCTCGTTGAGCATGACGGAGATGCTCTCATCCCGCGAGACGAGCGCCGCGGAGATGGCGCGGTTGCGCCAAAGATCGCGCGAAATGAGGTAGCGCTCCGCCAAAAACGCCGCACGCTCCTCGGAGACGGTGCGCATCTCGTAGAGGGAAAAATCTTCGATCTCCTTCAGCTCGGCTGCGATGAGCCGCACGATCTCGTGCGCCTGCTCCTCTGCATGCTTATCTTTGAGCAGGCGGGCGGGAAAGGGATAATCGCGGAAGTTGCGCGCGAGGCGGATGCGGGTGGAGACGGCAACGCTCTCGAATGTGTTGATCGCCTGCATCAGACATCCTCCTTCATCGAGCGGGCGTTGAGCGCCTTGAGCTCGCGCTGGAGCTGACGCGCCGCGGCATAGTCGCCCGTGCGCATCGCTGCCTCGAGCCGCTCGATGATGCCCTCCCGCCGTGCGGCATAGTCCCGCGCGCGGTCGTATTTTTCTTCCTTTTCCTCGGCAGAGGACTCGGGGCGCTTGCCCGTGTGGCGCACCTCCCCGCGGATGCCCTGCATGCCGCGCACCGCCTCGACGAGCTCGCCGCGGAATGCCGTATAGCAATCGGCACAGCCGAGCAGCCCCGTGCTGCGGAACTGCGCCATCGTCGTCCCGCACGAAGGGCAGGCTTTGCCGTCCGCCGCGGAAGGGACATCGGCAAAGAAGCCGTTCTCCTTTTCGGGATACAGCTTGCCGTAACACGCGGGGCAGAGCTCGACGACGACCTCCTGCCCGCCCGCCTTGCGGATAAATTTTTGCGCGGGGTTTTTCCCGCAGTTTTCGCAGATCATGGCGCGGCGGAGATCTCCTCAAAGCGGAATTTTTGCGGGGCATGAGGATACTTTTCCCCATCCACCTCCGAAAGAAACATTTCAAGCGGGCGCGCATACAACTCCCGCCCGCCGTAGAGCGCGCGGTAGATGACGAGCTTTTCGCCCGTCTCGCTGTGCGCCGCAACGCCCTCTACATAATATAATTTGCCCTTGAAGTGACGGTACACGCCGTGCACGACGAGCTGCCTCATACCTTCTCCTGCCTGTTTGCCGCAATGTATTCGTAGGCGCCCGCAACATCCGGCAAGTTATAGTTGCCGTAGGCGCATGCGAGGGTGAGATAGCGCTTGCCCTGCGCCTCTTGCAGAGAGACGTGCTCGATATCCTCCCATTTGAGGAAGATGCGTTCATCGATCGCCCTGCCGCCTTCCCGCCAATAGACGCCCTCCTCGTAGAAGGCGATCATGCCCTTTGCGCGCACAAAAGAGATGATGGAACGCCCTGCAAAAAACAGCCCGAAGACGGCGACGATGACGCCGATGGTGAGCATCTCCTGCCAAAAGACGGCGATGAGCACACCTGCGACCACCGCCGCGGCGGCGACGGCGGCAAAGATGAGCGCATGCCTGCGGCGGTCGCGGTCGGGAAGCAAAAATTTGGTGCGGAGCGAGAACTCCTTCCGTTCCGCTTTCCCCTGCGGCGGCTGCTCGCCGCCGAGCGTGAGCGCATGCGCCGCAATGGCACGGTACAGCCGCGCCTTCCCCTCTGCCTGGATGCGCACGACGGGCGGCACATCCCGCGACTTATCCTTGACGACATAGTGCGAGGGAAGCTCGATAACGACGCTCCACTCCCCCTTCTCGCGCGGTTTGGTACGCCTGCACACGGAATAAAATTTCAGATCGCCATAGGGCACGGAGACGGGCTTTTTCTCTTCGGACTCGGCGTGCAGCACGGCGCCCTCCTCCCCGAAGGTGAAGAGCGTCCCCTCGCCCACGAAAAAGCTCTCTTCGCCGTCGCACCGCTCGCGATAATCGAGCTCGGTACGCGTTGCTTCCTGCGAGAGCTTTCCGCAGCCGAAGGCGGCAAAGGCGAGCGCCGCGGCGCCCGCGGCAAAGATGCCCGTGCAAAGGTAGAGGGTCGCCTGTTCATCGAGCGTGTTGCCACGCATCTCCAAGACGATGACGGTGACGAGCAGCCCGATGAGGCTGAGAATGGCGGCTGCGGCAAGCACAAAGGTGAGGATGCCCAGCGCCTTGCGCGTGCGCGCGAGCGTGCGTTGTTGTTTGCGGCGCGCTTCGGCGCCTGCGGGAATGGGGATCTCTTTCATGAAAACTCCTGTAAGAAAGCGGAAACGTGCCCTTTGGCGGGGGCACGTACTTTCATTCTTTGGGAAGGGTGCCTCGGCGGGGCACAAAAAAGATGAGTGCGAGCACCTGCAGCGGGATGCCGATGAGATAGATGAGCGCGATGTTCTCCCCGCAGACAAAGGCGGTGAGAAAGACGCAGGTGAGCGCCGTCCAGATGAGGACGGAGATCGCCGTAATGCGCACCCAACGGTAGTGCCAGATGCAGGAAAAGACGAGCACGACGATGGCGGAGGCGGGCACGGCATACAAAAAGCTCAGCCATGTGTGGGGCAGCGAAGGCGCAAAGAGGCGGCAAAAGACAAAGACGACCACGGCGGCAAGCCAGCAAAGCCCCACCGAAAGGAGCGAGACGATGATGCGCCGCTTGAGCCGCGTCCGCTTGGGCAGCACGGGTGCCTCCTTGTGCTCGCGGACGAGATCGTCCAGCGAGACGTTGAAGAGCTCCGCAAGACGCACGAGGATGCGCACATCGGGGATCCCGTTGCCCTGCTCCCATTTGGAGACGGATTTATCGGAATAATTGAGTTTTTCCGCAAGCTCGCTCTGCGTCATATCGGAAAGGCGCCGCAGGCGCGTAATGTTCTTCCCGATGACGACGGCAAGCATATCCTGATCTTCCATAGTCCCATTATAGCCGTTTTTCACCGCTTTGTCAACCCATCTGCCCGAGAAAATCCCACCTCTACTGTGAGTAGAGTGTGAATTTTTTACTCTACCCGCGCAAGAGAAGGCAATAGAGTACAAAACGCAAAGAGTAGGTTGCTATTTTTTGGCTGATGCCGTACAATAGAGGAGCAGACAGCAGGAAGCGCCGCCCCGCCACAAAGGGGCACACCGCAACGGACATGCGCACTTCCGTGCACCCATCTTCGCCGAAAAGCGGAGCATTCCCAGATGCAACGCTTTTTACTCTCCAATATTTTACGACCGCCCGCGGCATTGCCGCGGGCGGTTGTACTTTTTTTGAGGCGCTGCAAGCGATGCGGGCTCCGTTTCAACCCCCACCGCCGTTGCCGCGATGCGGCAACGGCACCTCACTCAAAGAGGGAGGCAAGGGATTTGTTGCCTGCATAGAGGGAGGTGAGGGCAAGCCCCTCATCCACCGCAAGCGGTCCCCCTTCCCCCGAGGGGGAAGGCAAGGGTAGGAAATCCCCCCTTGATCCCCCCTTAAAACAAGTGTTAAGGGGGGCAGGAGAGGGTTTTCGCGTCGCTCATCTAAATGTTAAGGAGACGAGAAAGAACGCCGAAGTCTCACTTTCCCCACGGCGGCTTCCCCCCTTAAAACTCCTACGGAGTGTTAAGGGGGGCGAGAGTGGGTTCTCCCGTCGCTCATCTAAATGTTGAGGGGGCGAGAGTGGGTTTTCGCGTTAATGGGAGCAAGGGAGCGCGCCACAAACGACTGAACACCTTTTCTGTTAAGGGGAGCAAAAGGAACCCTGCCACGCAATGGTGACAGGGCTCCGCTTAGATCCGCCGAAGGCGTTTTTGTTACTTCTTCATTGCCTCGACTTGCTTGGCAACTTCCTCGGAGAGGTCTTCGCTCTTCTTCTCGAGCCCCTCGCCGCGGACGAAGAAGCAGAAGCTCTTGAGCTGCACGCCCGCGCCCGCCTTGGCAAGCACCTGCGCGACGGTGAGCTTATCGTCCTTGACGAACTTCTGATCCATGAGGCAGTTCTCCTCGTAGAACTTTTTGATCTTGCCCATGACGATCTTCTCGGCAATGTTTTGAGGCTTGCCCTCGTTGATGACCTCTTGCAGAAGGATCGCCTTCTCCTTTTCGATGGTCTCGGCGGAGACTTCCGCCGCCGTCAGATAACGGGGCTTTGCGAACGCGACGTGCAGCGCAACGTCGTGCGCGACTGCCTTCGCCTCCTCGGTGGGCTTGCCCGAAAACGCGAGCATGACGCCCATCGTGCCGCCCATGTGGATATACGTCTCGACGAAGCCCTCTGCCTCGTACACCGTGAAGCGGCGCACGGAGATCTTCTCGCCGATGACGGCAACCTGCTCCTGCACGAAGGTGTCAACCGTCTTGCCGCCCATATCGCTTGCAAGAAGCGCGTCTACGTCGGCGGGCTTGACAGCCGCGATCTGCTTTGCGACCGCTTCCACAAGCTCGTGGAACTTCTCGCCCTTCGCAACGAAGTCGGACTCGCAGTTGACCTCGACCAAAACGCCCGTCTTGCCCGCGACGAGGGCGTAGACAATGCCCTCCGCCGCGATCTTGGAGGCGCGCTTTGCCGCCTTTGCAATGCCGCGCTCGCGCAGGAGGTCTGCCGCGCGGTCCATATCGCCGTCCGCGTCTACGAGGGCGCGCTTGCAATCCATCATACCCGCGCCCGTCTGCTCGCGGAGCTTCATCACGTCTTTTGCCGTAAACTCTGCCATACTATTTTCTCCTTACAAAACGTTTGCCGTTACTCTGCGGCGGGCGCTTCTGCCGCGACGACTTCTTCGATATCCTGCGCCGCTTCGGAGGCGGGAGCTGCCTGCTCCATCACGGGCGTTTCGCCCTGGTTTGCCTCGATGACCGCGTTGGCGATGACGGACGAGATGAGCTTGATGGCGCGGATCGCATCGTCGTTGCCGGGGATCACGTAGTCGATGAGGTCGGGATCGCAGTTGGTATCGGTGATCGCGACGATGGGGATGTGCAGCTTGCGCGCTTCGGCGACGGCGATATCCTCGTTATGAGGATCGACGACGAACATGACGCCGGGCATGCCGCGCATGTTCTTGATGCCGCCGAGGTTTGCCTGCAGCTTTTCCATCTCCTTTTTGAGACCCAACACTTCCTTCTTGGGAAGGAGGTCGAACTCGCCCGATGCCTCCATCCTCTCCAATTTCTCGAGGTAGTCGATGCGGGAGCGGATGGTCTTGAAGTTGGTGAGCGTGCCGCCCAACCAACGGGAGTTGACGTAGAACTGCCCGCAGCGCTCCGCCTCTTCCTTGATCGCATCCTGCGCCTGGCGCTTGGTGCCGACGAAGAGGACGGACTTGCCCGCCTTGACCTGCTCGACGACGAACGCGTACGCTTCCTCGATGAGCTTCGCCGTCATTTCAAG
>CALVLO010000052.1 GCA_944338265.1 uncultured Clostridia bacterium | reverse complement strand
CTCTCCACGCAGGCGGGCTGCTGCAACGTTCACGGCGCGGAGGTCGCGAAGGAGTACGGATTTTCGCGCGCGGTGCTCGCCCGCGAGACGCCGCTTGCCGAAATTTCCGCCATCTCTTCCGTCATCGAAACGGAGGCATTCGTGCAGGGGGCGCTGTGCACCTGTTTTTCGGGGCAGTGCTATCTTTCCTCCTTCGCGGGCGGCAACAGCGGCAACCGCGGGCGGTGCAAACAGCCCTGCCGCAAACAGTATACCATCGACCGCGCGGGGTTCGAAGCGCCCGCCTACGCGCTCTCGCTTGCCGATCTCAGCCTCGGGAAGGATGTCAAGACCCTCCTTTCCGCAGGCGTGACTTCTTTGAAGATCGAGGGCCGCATGCGTTCGTCCGCCTACGCCGCGGCGGCGGTGAAGTATTACCGCGCCCTGCTCGCGGGCGGGGAGGGCAGGCAGGAATTTTCCGATCTTGCCCGCGCCTACAACCGCGGCGGCTACACGCGGGGCATCGGCTTCGGGCAGGACGGGCGGCTCCTCTCCCGCAAGGTGCAGGGGCACATCGGCGAGCGGGCGGGGGAGCTCACCCGCCGCGGCGGAAAGTGGTTCTGCGCGAGCGCCTTCGCGGCGCAGAAGGGGGATGCCTTCAAGATCCTGCGCGGCGGCAAAGAGGTCGGCGGCGCGGCGTTTGCGGGGCGGGAGAAGGGCGGCTTTTTCCTCTCCTCTTCCGAAAAGCTCGCCGCGGGCGACGAGGTGCGCATCACCACCGATACGGCTGCGCTTTCGCGTGCGCTCACGCCCGTCCGCGCGCGGGAGATCGCCGTTCGGGTGAGGGCGATGGCGGGGGAACGGCTGCACGCCGCCGCCGAGGGGTTTGCCCTCCGGGGGGAGGTATGTGCGCGCGCCAGGAGCGCCCCGCTCACGGCGGAGGAAGTCGCGGAAAACTTTTGCAAAACGGACGGGCTCCCGCTCCTGCCCCGTGTGCAGGTCGAAACGGACGGCGCCTTTCTCCCCAAGTCCGCGCTCAACGCCTTCCGCCGCGCCTTTTACGAGGGGCTCGTCTCCTGTCTCGCGCCGCATCGCACTCCGCTCACGGAAAAGGCGGTACCCATGTCCGCGGTCAAGGCGCAGAAAGGGGGCATGTCGGCGGTCATCGTCTCGGAGGGCATGCCGCTCCCGCAGGCAGATATCGTGGTGTGGAAGCCGTCAGGCTACGCCCGCCTCGCCCCGCCCAAAGGGGTATGGCTGTACCTTCCGCCCCTCTTCACGGCGGCAGACGAGCTGCTCGTCGCGCCGCACCTTTCCAAGTTCGCGGGCATCTTCTGCGAGGGGACATACGGCATCGCCCTCGCCAAAAAATACGGCGTAAAGCTGTTTGCGGGCACGGGCTGGAATGTCGCCAACCCGCTCTCTGCTGCGGGCGCCTGCGCCGCGGCGGACTTTTTCACGCTCTCCAAGGAGATCTCGCTGCGCGAGCAGGCGCAGCTTGCCGCGCCCAACGCCTTCTTCCTTGCGGGGGGCGATCTCAAAGTGATGGACCTGTGCTATTGCCCCTTCGGCAAAAGCTGCGCCGCGTGCGACCGCCGCGCACGCTACACGCTCACGGACGAGGCAGGGCGCGCCTTTCCCATGCGCCGCTACGAGGCGGCGGAGGGCTGCCGCTTCGAGCTGTATAACTGCGCCTCCCTTGCGGAGGCGGAGGGGGCGTGCTCGGCGCTCTTCGACCATTCGCTGGGCGCAGGGAGCGCCGCGGCAGTCACGGGCGGACACCATACAAGGAGCATGCTATGAACGAAAGCGCCATAAGGCTCGAACTCGATAAAATTTTATCGCAAGCCGCGTCGTATGCCTCCCTCGAAGGCGGGCGTGCGATCCTTGCCCGCCTCGAACCGACTTCCGAGCTTGCCGAGGCTAAGCGACGGCTCGATCTCACGGAGGAGGCGCAGATGCTCCTCTTTTCCTGCGGCGCGGGGCGCGTCGAGCCCTTCCCGCCCGTGGAAGACCGTTTGGAGCGCGCCGAAAAGGGCTCCGCGCTCTCGCCTGCGGAGCTGTTGGCGGTGGCAAGGCTGCTGCGCGCCGCGCGCCTCCTGTATGCCTCCGTGCGCGGCTATGCAGATGCGCCTTTGCCCAATTTGCGGGCACTCACCGAGCATCTCGTCTTCGATCAGTCGCTCGAAGCGGAGATCGGGCGCAAGATCATCAACGAAAACGAACTTTCCGATCACGCCAGCGATCGGCTCTATTCGCTGCGGATGCAGATACGCCTCTTGGGCGAACGCATCCGCGCCCGCCTGCAAAGCTATCTCTCGGGCGAAGAGCGCAAGTTCTTGCAGGAGGGCATCGTCACCGTGCGCGGCGACCGCTTCGTCATCCCTGTCAAGGCGGAATACAAGCGCAGCATCCGCGGCTTCGTGCACGATCGCTCCCAAAGCGGCGCCACGGTGTTCATCGAGCCCGAAGAGGTGCTCGAAATGAACAACGAGCTGCGCTCTCTTATGCTCGATGAGCGGGAGGAGATCGAGCGCATCCTCTCAGAGCTCTCCCGCGCCGTGGGCGCCATGCGCGCAGGGCTCGAACGCGCCACAGAGGTGCTCGCCGAGGCAGATAGCTACTATGCCCGCGCGGAGTACGCTTACAGGCTCCGCGCCGTCAAGCCCGCGCTCGGCGCAAAGGGCGCCGTCGAGATCGTCAAAGGCAGGCATCCGCTGCTCGATCAAAAAACCGCCGTTCCCGTCTCGCTTGCCGTGGGGGAGCGCTACAACATGCTCATCATCTCGGGCGCGAACACGGGCGGCAAAACGGTCACGCTCAAAATGTGCGGGCTCTTCTGTCTGATGGCGGCATGCGGCATGTTCGTGCCCGCCGCCGAGGGGACGCGCCTCTCCGTCTTCGATGGCGTCTGGTGCGACGTCGGCGACAGCCAATCCATCGAAGAAAACCTCTCCACCTTCTCCTCGCACATCGTGCACATCAAAGAAATTTTAGAGAAGGCGACCGCGCGCTCGCTGGTGCTCATCGATGAGCCGGGCGGCGGCACCGATCCGGAGGAGGGCGCTGCACTCGCGCAAGCCATTGTGCACCAATTGCTGCGGCGGGGCGCCAAGGGCATCGTCACCACCCACTACTCGGCGCTCAAAGAGTTCGCATACCGCGAAAACGGCATCGAAAACGGCTGTATGGAGTTCGATGCAGAGGACTTCAAGCCCCTCTACCGCCTCAAGATCGGCGCCCCGGGCGCCTCCAACGCCCTGCTCATCTGCACGCGGCTCGGGCTCCCGCAGGAGACGGTCACCGAGGCGAAGAGCTTCCTTTCCGAGGGCGCGCGCGCCTTTTCAGAGACGCTCTCCGCCGCCGAAGAGAGCCGCATCCGCACGGAAGCGGCGCAAAAAAATGCCGAATCGCTCCAACGGGAGTGGGAGGCAAAGCTCGCCGCGCTCGGCAAAGAGGAGGAGAAGTTCCGCACGGAGCGCGAGCGCTTTTTCACGTCCGCCAAGGCAGAGGCGCGGCGCATCGTCACCGAACGCACCGCCGAGGCAGAGGAGCTCCTTTCCGAGATGGAGCGCATCTTCCAAAAGGAGAACTATTCCGAGCAAGATCTCATCCGCGCCCGCACGCTCAAAAACAAAATGGCGAGCGCCCCCGCGGAGGAGGAGCCCGTCCGCGCCGTGCCCGCCGACCTTTCCGCGCTCAGGGCGGGGGATAAGGTGCTCGTGGGCAGCATGAATGCCGAAGGCACCGTGCTCCGCGTGGAAAAGGGGAGCTGCGAGGTGCAAACGGGCGCGCTCAAAGTGCGGGTGAAGGCGGGCGATCTCTTCCTCCCGCCCCAAAAGAGGCTGCCCGCCAAGCCGCAAAAGACGGTGCAGGTCTCGCGCGATCTCAAAGAGCGCCCCGTCGTGCATTTGGAGTGCAACGTCATCGGCATGACGGCGGCAGAGGCGCTCCCGGAGGCGGAAGCCTTTTTGGATGGCGCTGTGCTCTCCAACCTGCCCGAAGTGCGCATCGTGCACGGCGTGGGCACGGGCAAGCTGCGCGCCGCCATCCACGCCATGCTCAAAAAGAACAGGCACGTCGCCTCCTTCCGCCTCGGCAAATACGGCGAAGGGGAGGGCGGCGTCACCGTCGTCACCCTCAAATAACGCATATTGGCGCGGGCACGTCCATACAATGGAGTGATGCCTTTCAGGGAGGTCCCGCGCCATGAAAAAACTCTCAGCCCGCGCCGTCGCCCTCATCAGCAACGGCGTGCTCGCACTCATCCTCATCGTCGTGGGGACGGTCTGCTTTTTGCCCTCCGCCACCCACGTTTCGGGGGTAAAGGAGCGCGTCGTCTACCGCGGCAGCGCAGAAAACGCCGTCTCGCTCATGTTCAACGTCTATTGGGGGAGCGCGGAGGTAGAGACCATCCTCTCCGTGCTCGAAGAACACGGCGCCAAGGCGACCTTCTTTGTGGGCGGCAGCTGGGCAGATGACAACACCGCCCTCGTCAGGCGCATGGCGGAAGCGGGGCACGAGGTCGCCTCGCACGGCTATTTCCACCGCGATCACGCCGCGCTCGATTACGACGGGAACTATCGGGAGATCAAACAAAGCGTCGCCTTTCTCTCTGCCGCCGCAGGGCGGGAGATCAGGCTGTTTGCGCCCCCTTCGGGCGCGTATAACGATGAAACGGTGCTCGCCGCCGAGAGCCTCGGGCTGAAAACGGTGATGTGGAGCCGCGATACCATCGATTGGCGGGATAAGGACGAAGAACTCTGCTACACCCGCGCCACCAAAGATCTTGCCGCGGGCGAGCTCATCCTCATGCACCCCATGGCGCACACGGCGGCGGCATTGCCGCGCATTCTCGGCTACTGTGCGCAGCACGGGCTCTCCGCCGTCACGGTGAGCGAAAATATCCAATAAAATTGCACAACATACATAGGAAAGAGGTAACTATGATCCAAACAAAGGTACTCAAAAACGGCGTGCGCGTCATCGTCAAGCGCATGGAAGGGCTGCTCTCCGTCTCCATGGGCGTGCTCGTCGGCACGGGCGCGGCATTCGAAAGCGACAGCGAAGACGGCATCTCGCACTTCATCGAGCACATGCTCTTCAAGGGAACGCCCACGTGCACGGCGTTCGAGATCTCCGATGCGTTCGATGCGCTCGGCGCGCAGGTCAACGCCTTCACGGGGAAAGATCTCACCTGCTACTATTCCAAGGCAACGAGCGACCACGCCGCCGAGGCGTTTGCGCTGCTTGCCGATCTCTTTTTGAACGCCTGCTTTCCCGAAGAGGAGATGTCGCGCGAAAAGGGGGTCGTCCTCGAAGAGATCAATATGGATGAGGACTCGCCGGAAGATCTCTGCCTCGATCTGCTCGCCCGCGCCGCGTTCGGCAGGGAGAACTACGGCAGGAACATCTTGGGCAGCGCCAAAAACGTCAAGGGCTTCTCGCGCGAAGATCTGCAAACATACAGAAGAGAACGCTATTGCCCGGAAAACATCGTCATCTCCTTTGCTGGGTGCATCGCGCCCGAGGCGGCGCTCGCCCTTGCAGAGGAGTACTTCGGCAGCATGCCGCGCGCTTTGTTTTGCGAGCGGGAAAAGCATGTGAAGTGGCAGGGCGGCAATCTCTTCCGCCCCAAGCCCATCGAGCAGGCGCACTTCGCCGTCGCCTTTCCCTCGGTCTGCCGCGAGGCAGTCTCCCGCCCCGCCGTGCAGCTCATGAACGCCATTTTGGGCGGCGGCATGAGCTCCCGCCTCTTCAAGCGGGTGCGCGAGGAGCTCGGGCTCGCCTATTCCGTCTATTCCTATTCCACGCACTATCTCGAAACAGGTCTGCTTTCGGTGTACGCGGGCGTCAATCCCGCCAAGGCGAAGGATGCCGCCTCCGCGGTGCGCGCCGTCATCGAGGGGCTGCAGCGGGAGGGCGTCACGGAGGCAGAGTTTTTGCGCGGGCGCGAGCAGCTCAAAGCGAGCAGCATCTACTCGCAGGAGAACACCTCCGCCCAGATGCTCCTCTACGGCAAGGAGATGCTCTACAACAACGCCGTGTACGATTTCGAAAAGCGCATGGCGGAGATCTCCGCCCTCACCCGCGAAGATATCGTCGCGGCGATCGCCTCTAACTTCGATTTCTCGCGCGCGGCAGTCGCCTCGGTGGGCAACCTCAAAGAGGCGATCACGCTATGATGGCGACGGCGCGCTGCGAAGGGTTCGCGCCCGTCTGCTTCCCGGAGAGCCGCGTGCTCATTTTGGGGAGCTTTCCCTCGGTCAAGAGCCGCGCACAGGGCTTTTACTACGGCAACCCGCGCAACCGCTTCTGGGGCACGGTGTGCGGCTTTTTCGGCGAGGCGATCCCCGCCGATATCGCGGGCAAGGTGGCGTTTCTCCGCCGCAGAAAGCTCGCGCTTTGGGACTCGGTGACCGCCTGCTCCATCCACGCCTCGGAGGATGCCTCCATCCGCGCGGCGGATCGTGCAGACGTCGTCGGGCTCATCCGCGGCACGGCGGTACATACCATCCTCTGCAACGGCAAGGCGGCGTTTGCGTACCTTCCAAAGGAATTTCTGCCCACCCATGTCCGCGTTCTGTGCCTTCCGTCGACGTCGCCCGCCAACCCGCGCTTTTCCGCCGCGGCGTGGCACGCGGCGCTTCAAGAGGCGTTGGAGGAGACCACATGATCACATATGAAGAGGCGCTCGCCGCCCTGCGCGCGCAGGAGGATGCAGGCTATCGCGCCTTCCACAAAAGACTTTTGAAGGATGAAAGCATCCGCGTCATCGGCGTCCGCATGCCCGCGCTCCGCGCCCTCGCCAAACGGTGGAAAGGGGAGTGGGAGAGCCTGCGCGCCTTTCCCGATGAATATTACGAGGTCACCTTTTTGAAGTGCGCCGTCGCGGCGCAGCTTCCCTTCGAGGCGCTCCTCGGCGTGCTCGAAGAGCTCGTGAGCCTAATCAATAATTGGGCAACGTGCGATGGCTTCGCGCCCGCCTGCATCGCAAAGCACAGAGCGGAGTTTGTGCCGTATATAAAAAAATATCTCTCCGACGAACGCACCTTCGCGCGCCGCTTCGCGCTCACCACGCTGCTGCACTTTTATGTGGACGAAGAAGGGCTTCCCTTCGTGCTCGATTGCCTGAAAAAGGTGCGTGCGGAGGCGTATTACGTCTCCATGGCGGCGGCTTGGCTCGCCGCCGAAGTGCTCGTCAAATTCCCCGCGGCGGGGGAGGCGCTCCTCAAAGAGGGCGCGCTCGACGGGGCAACGCACAACCGCGCCATCCGCAAGGCATACGAAAGTTTCCGCATCCCCCCGCAGCGCAAAGCGGCGCTCCGCGCCCTGCGGCGGTAACTGTCACAAAAATGTGTGACGTTTTGCGCCTGTTTGCAGAAAAAAGCATTGACAAACGCCGCAAAATAGGTTACAATACGAATAAATATCACAATACACGCATCCGCCACGGCGGAAAAAGGAATGGAGGCATTTATGTACGAAAAGGTTTGCAAGATGCTCGCAGAACAGCTCGATATTGCCGCGGATACGATCACGCCGCAGTCCGAGATCGTCAAAGACCTCGGCGCCGATTCGCTCGATGTCGTCGAACTCATGATGGCGCTCGAAGATGAGTACGGCATCACCCTTCCGGAGGGCGAGGTCGAGAACGTCAAAACGGTGCAGGATATCGTCAGCATGATGGAAAAACTGCAAAAATAACGCAAAGAACTTCTTCCAAAAGAGTGCCGTCGCCGCAAGGCGGCGGTTTTGCTATGTGCGGGGGTGTCTGCACCCCGCGCGATTTGGGCGAAAACCGCTAAATATTGCGGAAAAGGCTTGCCCGTAACCGCAAAATATGGTATAATAATTGGGTATATCAAGCATTGTATTCTACGTTGAGAGGGCACTATGGCACAGCAACATTACGACGCGAACGATATCACCATTCTCGAAGGGTTGGATGCAGTCCGCCTCCGCCCGGGCATGTATATCGGTTCCACGGGCACAAAGGGTCTGCACCACATCTTGTGGGAGATCGTCGATAACGCCATCGATGAAGCCGCAAACGGCTACGCAGATCAGATCGACGTGCGCATCCACAAGGATGGGAGCGTCTCCGTCGAAGATAACGGGCGGGGCATTCCCACCGATATCCACCCCAAAACCAAGGTTTCGGGCGTGCAGGTCGTCTTCACGCAGCTGCACGCGGGCGGCAAGTTCGATGAGCACAACTACTCCTTCTCGGGCGGTCTGCACGGCGTGGGCGCCTCCGTCACCAACGCGCTCTCCAAATGGCTGAACGTGCGCGTCAAAAAGGATGGCGATGTTTGGGAGATGGGCTTCCACTCCTATTACGATGAGGAGAAAAAGAAAATAGAATCGGGCATCCCCACCGGAGCGCTGCACAAAACGGGCAAGTGCGGCAAAGAGGAGCACGGCACCTTCGTGCAGTTCATGCCGGACGACAGGGTATTTTCCTCCGTGCAGTTTTCCCTCTCCGCCATCGAGCACCGCCTGCGCGAGCTCGCCTTCCTCAACAAGGGGCTCTGCATCACGCTCACCGATGAACGCATCACGATGAACGAACACGCCGAGCAGGAGGGCGCGGGCGAAGAGATCCGCCAGCTCGATATCATGGGCGCGACGCAGCCCTATACCGTGACTTACCGCTACGAGGGCGGCATTGCAGACTTTGCGGCGTACCTCAACGAGGGCAAGGCGAAGCTGTACGCGCAGCCCCTCTATTACAAGGGCGAGCGGGACGGCATCTATGTGGAGTTCGCCATCCAGCACACGGGGGAGTTTACAGAGAACCTCTTCTCCTTCGTCAACAACATCCCCACGCCGGAGGGCGGCTTCCACGAGATGGGCTTCCGCGGCGGCATCACGCGCATGCTCAACGACTACGCGCGCGACAACAAACTCATCAAGGAAAAGGATCCCAACTTCCTCGGCGATGACTTCCGCGAGGGCATCACGGCGGTGCTCTCCGTCAAAATGAAGAACGTGCAGTTCGAAGGGCAGACCAAGACGAAGCTCGGCAATCCCGAGGCGCGCTCGCCCGTGGAGAGCGTCGTGGTAGAGGGGCTCCGCGAACTCGCCGCACAGGCAAAGAATAAAAAGACGTTCGACGAGATCATCAAAAAGGCGCAGGGCGCGGCGCGCGTGCGCATCGCGGCGCGGCAGGCAAAGGACACGGCGCGCGCCAAAAACAGCATCGATTCGCTGCAGCTCGTGGGCAAGCTCGCCGCCTGCTCTGGCAGAAAGCCGGAGCAGAACGAGCTCTTCATCGTCGAAGGCGACTCGGCGGGCGGCACCGCAAAACAGGCGCGCGTCAGGCAGTTCCAATCCATCCTGCCCCTGCGCGGCAAGCCGCTCAACGTCGAAAAAAAGCGGCTCGATCAGGTGCTCGCCAACGAGGAGATCCGCACCATCATCTCCGCGCTCGGCGCGGGCGTCGGGAACGACTTCAACCTCGATAAGCTCAACTA
>CALVLO010000051.1 GCA_944338265.1 uncultured Clostridia bacterium | reverse complement strand
AGCGGCTCGATCAGGTGCTCGCCAACGAGGAGATCCGCACCATCATCTCCGCGCTCGGCGCGGGCGTCGGGAACGATTTCAACCTCGATAAGCTCAACTATCACAAGGTCATCATCCTCTCCGATGCCGATCAGGACGGCTTCCATATCCGCTGCATCCTTTTAACCTTCTTCTTCCGCTATATGCGCCCGCTCGTCAACGCGGGGCATGTGTATATCGGCATGCCGCCCCTCTACAAGGTGTACCGCCAGAACGGCAGCGCAGAGGAGTACGCCTACGACGAGGAAGAATTGCAGCAGAAGATCGAAAAGGTAGGGCGGGGCTATCTCGTGCAGCGCTATAAGGGCTTGGGCGAGATGAGCGCCGAACAGCTCTGGAAAACGACGATGGACCCTCTCCACCGCAACCTCACGCAGGTGACCATCGAAGATGCCGTCGCCGCGGAGGATATGATCACCACCCTCATGGGCGACAGGGTAGAGGGGAGAAAGGAATTTTTGAACAGGAACGCCAACTTCAACAAGACGGATGCGTTCATGGATAAGGTAAAACTCAAGAAGGAGGCGGCGGAAGATGAAGCGTGAAGAAAAGAGGCAGGAAGAACCGCAGGGCACGCTCTTTGTCACCCCCTTGGAAGAGGTGCTGCCCTCCGCCATGCTCCCGTATGCGGAGTTCGTCATCTTAGATCGCGCCCTTCCCCGCGTGGAAGACGGCTTAAAGCCCGTGCAGCGGCGCATCCTCTATACCATGTACGAGATGGGGCTCACGCCCGATAAGCCGCATAAAAAGTCGGCGCGCATCGTCGGCGACTGCATGGGTAAATACCACCCGCACGGCGATAGCTCCGTCTACGATGCGATGGTGCGCATGGCGCAGGATTTCAACATGGGGCGCACCCTCGTCAACGGGCACGGCAACTTCGGCTCGGTGGATGGCGACCCCGCCGCCGCCATGCGCTATACCGAGGCGCGGCTCGAACCGCTCGCCTTGGAGCTCTTGCGCGATTTAGAAAAGAACACCGTACCCTTCTCGCTCAACTTCGATGACTCCTTAAAGGAGCCCGATATGCTCCCCGGGCGCTTCCCCAACCTTTTGGTGAACGGCGCTTCGGGCATTGCGGTGGGGCTCGCAACGAACATCCCGCCCCACAACCTTGCAGAGGTCATCGATGGCGTCGTCGCCTATATCGACGAGCCGAACATCCGCTTCAACGAGATGCTCCGTTACATCCCCGCGCCCGATTTCCCCACGGGCGGCTATATCATCGCCAACGAGCTCAATCAGGCATACAAGACGGGCAAGGGGCGCATCCTCATCCGCGCCAAGGTGCGCGTGGAAGAGGGCGACGGCGGCAAGAAGAACATCGTCATCACCGAGCTTCCCTATCAGGTGAACAAGTCCTCGCTGCTGCGCAAGATCGCAGACTTGCGCGAGGAGAAAAAGGAGGAGCTCGCCGCCATCTCCCGTGTGAGCGACGAGAGCGACCGCGAGGGCATCCGCGCCGTCATCGAGGTGCGCCCCGTGCCCGAAGAGGACGTGGATAAGACAATCAGGAAGGTGATGAAGGTGCTGTATAAGTACACCGATCTCGAAGTCACCTTCGGCATGAACATGGTCGCCATCGCGGGCGGCAAGCCCATGCTCATGGGGCTCATGGAGATCATCCGCTACTACGTCAACTATCAGCGCGAAGTCGTGCTCCGCCGCACCCGCTTCGATCTCGCCGCCGCGAAGGAGCGCTGCCACATCTTGGAAGGGCTCATCATCGCCGTGCGCAATATCGATGAAGTCGTCAAGATCATCAAGAGCGCCGAATCGACGGCGGACGCGCGCGAAAAGCTGAAAAAGCGCTTCTCCCTCTCCGAAAAGCAGGCGCAGGCGATCCTCGATCTCCGCCTCGCCCGCCTCACTAAGCTCGAAGTCTTCAAGCTCGAAGAGGAGCTCAAACGCCTCAAAGAGCTCATCGAAAAGCTCACCGCCATCGTCAACAGCCAAAGAAAGCAGCTCGAAGTCGTCAAAGAAGAGCTGCTCGAGATCAAGAAAAAGTATAAAACGCCCCGCAAGTCCGTGCTCGTCTTTTCGGAGGACGAGGCAGAGGCAGAGCGTACCGATATCAAAGAGCCGGGCGTGCAGAGCGTCGCCTGCATCACGGCGGACGGCAGGCTCAAATGCGTCACGGAGCGCAACTTCAACGCCTCCAACAAGATCATCGGCGCCACGTCCAAGCGCGGCAACGTCATCATCAAGCATATCCACATGCTCTCGGATGAGCAGATGCTCGTCTTCTCCGACCGCGGCAACTGCTACCGCATCTACGGCGAGGCGGTGGGCTGCAAACTCTCCGACCGCGGCTTCACCCTCGCAGAGATCAACGAGGAAGCCGCCAAAGAGGAGCGCCCCGTCGCCCTCTTCCGCGCCGAGGTGGGCAGCGGCAACCTGCTCTTTATCACGGAAAAGGGCATGCTCAAAAAGACGGCTTGGTCCGAGTACGCCGTGGGCAAGAGCCTCTTCCAGGGCATCCGCCTCGGCGAGGACGATAAGCTCCTCTATGTGCAGCCCGATGCCGATGAAGAGGGCATCACCGTCTTCTTCGTCAGCGAAGGCGGGCTCTGTCTGAACGCCAAAAAGGACGATATCCCCCTGCAAGGGCGCATTTCGGGCGGCGTCAAGGGGATGAATTTGAAGGAGGGGGACCGCGTCGTCTTCGCCGCGCAGATCGATGGCGAGGGCGAGATCGTCGTCGCCACCTCCGAAGGGCGCTTCAAGCGCGTCATCGCCGCGCAGATCGATCCGCTCCCGCGCTACCGCAAGGGCGTGCAGATCGCCTCGCTCAAGGGCGCAAAGGTCATCTTCGCCAACTACGTCACCGTGCCCTATATGCTCGCCGTCGTGCGGGAGGATGAAACGATGACGGAACTCTCCACCGAAGAGATCCCCATCGATGCGACCAACACCCGCGGGCGCACGCTCAAAGGCATCAAGTGGGTGGCAAAGGAAGTATACGCGATGCGCTACCGCGAGGCGGAAGAATAATTTGGCGAAGATTTCCTTACGCATGCTTTGTCGCCTTTACGCAAGCCTCGGTCATTTACGTTTTGTAAACTCCCTTCGGCTTTTGCGCAGGCTCCGCGCCTTGCTCGGAACTTTTCGCCAAATTGCCCTATGGGTTTGACGAAGATTTCCTTACGCATGCTTTGTCGCCCTTACTTGGCTCTCTCGCTGAGGGAGCTGTCCCTTCCTCTTGCCTCCTCTTGTCGCGAGAGCAGCTCCTCCATGCCCCCCTCAACATGGGAGGCATGTTCTCTGCCTCTTGCCTCCCTCTGTGAGGGAGGTGTCTGCGCGGCAAAGCCGCGCAGACGGTGGGAGTTCGTGCAGATAGAGGTAACGCACAAGGCTTCCTCTTAGAGGGGTGAGCGGCGCGTTATGCGCATCAGCGCAGTGCGCTGTGCGCGCGCCGCGAACTAAGGAATTGCCTTTCTCAGCGGCAATTCCGTGCCCGAAGGCGGCACACTACCTTGGTGCCGCCAAGATACCGTCACGAAGTGACTGAGGAAGTTGTCATCTCCATGCCCCCCTTAACACTTGTTTTAAGGGGGGAAGCCGCCGCCTCCGCGGCGGCAGGGGGGATTTCCCTGCCTTCCCCCTCGGGGGAAGGTGATTTCCTCCCGCCGCAACCGCGGCGAGAGGAAATCGGATGAGGGGCTCTCCCGCCCTTGGCTCCCTCTTAGAGAGCTGTCACGAAGTGACTGAGGAAGTTGTCCTCTCCATGCCCCCCTTAACACTTGTTTTAAGGGGGGAAGCCGCCGCCTCCGCGGCGGCAGGGGGGATTTCCCTGCCTTCCCCCTCGGGGGAAGGTGATTTCCTCCCGCCGCAACCGCGGCGGGAGGAAATCGGATGAGGGGAAATTACTTCCACCCTTGGCTCCCTCTTAGAGGCACCGTCACGAAGTGACTGAGGGAGTTATCCTGTTGTATACAAAGCTATTCAAAAGCCGTCGCTTGGAGCGGCGGCTTTTTGCTTGCGGCGGGCAAGATGTCATGCAAATGTAACGCGGTTGTAAAACAAATGTAAAATTTTTCCGCCGCTCTTGACAACGCAGCCAAAGCATAGTACAATAGATAGCGGAGGGTCTTATGCGATATGGGATTTTAACGAGCGGAGGCGATTGCGCGGGGCTCAACGCCGTCATCCGCGCCATCGGGATGTACCTCACGCGCAACGTCAAAAATGCCGAACTCATCGGCATTCCGGAAGGGTACGGCGGGCTCATCCGCGGCGAGAGCTTCCCGCTCAAAGCGGCGGATTTTGAAAGCATTTTGGACGAAGGGGGGACGATCTTAAAGACCTCCCGCCAGCCATTCAAAAAGATGACCGTGCCCGAAGATGGCGGCACGCGCCTTGCCAAGATGGTCGCAAACTACAAAAAGATGGGGCTTGGCTGCCTGTTTGCGCTCGGCGGCGCGGGCACGCACAAAACGGCGGCGCTGCTCGCCATGGAGGGCTGCAACGTCATCGGCGTGCCCAAGACCATCGATAACGATATTTACGGCACAGATGTCACCTTCGGCTTCCAGACGGCGGTGGAGGTCGCCTCCGAGGCGATCTGCCGCATCGAGACGACGGCGCGCAGCCACAGCCGCATCATGCTCGTCGAGGTCATGGGCAACAAGGCGGGCTGGCTCACGCTGCACGCGGGGCTCGCCGCGGGCGCGCACATGATCCTCATCCCGGAGATCCCGTTCTCTGTGGATGCGGTGTGTGACTTCCTCGCCGCGCGCGTGCGTGCGGGCGAGCGCTATTCCATGGTCTGCGTGGCGGAAGGGGCGCTGCTTGCAAGCGAGGCGCGCTTCAAAAAGGAGGACCGCGCATTCGTGCGCACCGAGCTGGGGGAGAGCACCGTCACCCGCCATCTTGCCGAGGTCATCGGCGAGCGGACGGGGGTAGAGACGCGCTATTCCGTGCTCGGCTATCTGCAGCGCGGCGGCGCTCCCTGCGCCTACGACCGCCTTCTCTGCACGCGCATGGGCATCTGCGCGGCGCGGCTCGCCGAACGCGGGCACTACGGCGTGACCGTCGCGCTCGAAGATGATAAGATCACCTTCAACGCCCTTGCGGACGTTGCGGGCAAGTATAAATTCGTCGATCCCGACGGGGACGCGGTGCGCGATGCCCGCGCCGTCGGCGTGTGTTTCGGAGACCGTGCATAAGCGGCGCGATCTTGCATATCATCAAAAGTAGGAGAACAGATATGAAATATTCGGTCATCGATATCAGCTCAAGCAGCCTTTCGCTCATCGTGGCGGCGGCGGACGAACACAAGACGGAGCTTCTCTTCAAAGAGCGCTTTCCCATCAGCTTTGCGCACTATCTCAGCGGGCGCAAATTCACGCAGCGCGGCATGGAGAAGCTCATCGATTGCCTCAAAGAGATGAAGGAGACGTGCAAAAACTTCGGCGTGCAGCGGGGGTATCTCATCTCCACCGCCGCCCTCCGCTATATCGAAAATTTCGAGGAGGTGCGCGCCCGCGTGCTCGGCGAAACGGGCTTCCCCGTCAACTTCATCGATGCCGCCACCGAGGCATACTGCGATTATATCGCCAACATCTACTACACCGCCTACGAGCGCCCCGTGCTCATCGATCTCGGCGGCAAGAGCATCGAGGTGTGCGACCTTACAAAACGCCGCAAGGAGGATATGACGTGCTTTGACTTCGGGCTGTTAGATCTTTATCGCAAGTTCGTCGCCAATATCTTCCCGAGCGAGAAGGAGGCGAAGGCGATCAGGGCATTCGTCAAAGAGAAGTTCGAAAAGGCGTCTCTCCCGAAGGAGGGCGTGTACGCAACGGCAGTCATGGTGGGCGCGGCAAACGCGGCGATCTACGATGTATACGCCGATTTCACGGGCGACAAGGCAGAGAGCGGCGTGCGCGTCATCCGCTATAAGCAGTTCAAAAAACTCGTCAAACACCTGCTCACGGGGGAGGATCGCTCCAAGCTCGTTCTGAACAGCGCGCCGGAAAAGCTCTATCTCATCGGCTCTGCGGCGATCGTTCTGAAGGCGCTCTTCAAGCGCTTCGGGGTGGATAACATCCTCATCAGCGACCGCGGCGTAAAGGAGGGGTATCTGCAGCTCGTCCTCGAAGGCAGGGAGACGGGGCGCTGGTACGATTTCGCGACCGCACAGACGGGCGGCGAAGAGCGCGTGCTGCCCGCCGAAGCCCCCGCCAAGCAGGAAAAACCCGCGCAGAAGGCAGCAAAGAAGGCAGAGCCCGCCGCGCAAAAACCCGAACGCAAACAGCAAAAGAAGGCGCCCGCCGCACAGAAAGCATCGCCCGCAGAGGGCGGCGCGCCCAAGCGCCGCGGCAGACCGCCCAAAGCGCCCGCGGCGGGAAATGCGGCACCCATGTCCGCGGAGGAGGCGCAAAAAACGCAAAACGAGGCGCCCATGCCCGCGCCCAAGCGCCGCGGCAGACCGCCCAAGAATCCCACATAAGGCAGGTCAGGTTATGAAGCTCAGCGTGCCGCAAAAAGTCAAGCACAAGTTCATCCGCGATATTTACGTCAACCGCGAATACAGTTGGCTGCTCTTCAACAAGCGCGTTCTCGATCAGGCGGCAGATCTCACCAATCCGCTGCTCGAGCGCTGCAAATTCCTCTCCATCTTCACCTCCAATCTCGATGAATTTTTTATGGTGCGGGTGGGGAGCCTGTATAACGAGAGCGTCTCCGAGCCGCAGGCAACGGAGAACAAGACGCGGCTCACCGCCGCCAAACAGCTCGAAGGCATTGCCGATACGGTGAAAAAGCTGTACGAGCTGCGCACCGCATGCTATTCCTCCCTGCGCAAGGAGCTCGGCAAAAACGGGCTCAGGATCTTGCGCGCCGAAGATCTCACCCCCCGCCAGACGGAGGAGTGCCGCCAGATCTTTCTCCGCCACGTCCTGCCGCTTCTCTCGCTGATGGTGCTCGATGCCAAGCATCCGCTCATGCAGTTCGAGAACGAGCGCAGCTACATGATCTGCCAGCTCGAAAAGGAGGGGCGCCGCATGATCGGCGTCGTCGCCGTCAATCCGTCGCTCGATCGGCTGTACCGTCTGAGCGGCGGCAAAAAGGTGCGCCTCATCCCGCTCGAAGAGCTCGTGCGTCTCTTCGGCAAGCTCGCCTTCACGGGCTATACCGTCAACGAGCAGATGCTCATGCGCGTCACCCGCAACGCCGATTTCGATACGCATATCGATGATTGCGATCTCGAGCGCGACTTTTCTCAGATCATGAAAAAGAAGGTGGAGTCGCGCGCCAAGCTCAACGTCGTCCGCCTCGAAGTAGACAGCGCAGAGAGCAAGCTCAAAGATCTCGTGCTCAAACTCCTCGGGCTCAGCGCCAGGTTCTGCTTTTGCGACGAGCGCTTCTTCGATTATAAATTTCTCTTCTCGTTGGGGAATTACCTGCCCGCGGAAGAGAGCGCGCTCCTCAAATATCCGCCCTTCAAGGGCGCCGTTGCAGAGGAGCTCGCGCTCACGCCCTCGCTCATCGGCACGGTGCGCTCCCACGACGTCTTCCTCTCCTATCCCTACGATGCGATGACGCCCGTCGTCGATCTGTTGGAGGAGTGCTCCAAGGATGCGCGCGTGAGCTCCATCATGATCACCATCTACCGCCTTGCCCATCATTCCCGCATTGCAGAGCTCCTGTGCCGCGCAAGCGAAAACGGCAAGCAGGTGGTCGTCGTCATCGAGCTTTGCGCCCGCTTCGATGAGGAGAACAACATGTACTTTGCTTCCAAATTGCAGGAGGCAGGCTGCACCATCATCTACGGGATGGAGAATTACAAGGTGCATTCCAAGATCATCTCCATCGTCTTAAAGGAGGGGGAGCAGCTCCGCTACATCACCCACCTCGGCACGGGCAACTACAACGAGTCCACGAGCAAGCAGTATACCGATCTCAACATTCTCACCGCCGATCGGAAGATCGGCGAGGATGCCGTCGCATTCTTCCGCAACGTCTCCATCTGCAACACGCAGTTTGCCTACGAGCGCCTGCTCGTCGCCCCCGAGACGTTAAAGAGCGGGCTCATTCGCTATATCGACCGCGAGATGGAAAAGGCGAAGCGCGGCGAAGAGGGCTATATCCTCGCCAAGATGAACAGCCTCACCGATAAGGAGATCATCGATAAGCTCGCCGCGGCGAGCGCGGCAGGCGTTAAGATCGAGCTCATCGTCCGCGGCATCTGCTGCCTCCTGCCCGGGATCGCAGGGAAGACGGAGAACATCCGCGTCATCAGCATCGTCGGCAGGTTTTTGGAGCACTCCCGCGTGTATTGCTTCGGCAAAGGGGCGGACCGCGTCACTTTCATTTCGAGCGCCGATCTCATGACGCGCAACACCGATAAGCGGGTGGAGATCGCCGCGCCCGTGCTCGACGGGCGCATCGCCGATCAGATCGTCGGCATTTTGCAGACGATGCTTGCCGATAACGTCAAGGCGCGCAGGCTGTGTGCGGACGGCGAGTACCGCAAGGTGGAAACGTTGGGCGCCCCGCTCGATGCGCAGGCGCAATTCCTGCGCGAAGCGGGCAAAAAATAGCGCAGTTTGGTCAAAAAAAGGGAGGGCGTCCTCCCTTTTTTCGTATCGCTCATCCTTCGCAGTCCTCGGGCGGCACGTCCTGCGCGGCGCGCTTGCGGCGGAGCCTGCTTGCCTTCACGATCATGCAAATGCCCACGGCGAGCACAAGGAGCGCGACCACGCCGCCCGTCACGCCGTTCATCGCATGATCATCTTGGCTTCCGAACGCTTGGATCAGGGAGACCTGCAAAACGAGCACGGAAAACAGCGCGCTCACAAGGTTGATATTGCGGATCGCCTGCACGGTGAGGCGGTCCTGCCGCCTTGCCTTCCAAAATTGGAAGACGGAGGAGCCTATCTTGCAGAACGTGTAGAGCGCAACGGCGTAGATCATCATCCCCGCATACGGATACATCATATCCGCCCTGTTGGTGAGCACAACAATGCCCGCGATCACAACGGGGAACAGGTTGATGAGCCATCCGCAGGTGCGGTAGATGGCGATCTCGCTTTCCGCGCCGCCGCGCCCGCTTCGCCCGCGGAAGAGCACGATGCCCTTGAGGGCGATCAGAAGCAGGTAGAAGGCGGCAACGGTGATGTTCCATACCGAGCGCGCGGCAATGCCCACGGCAGCCTGCAGCGCGGCATAGGCGGCGTTGAGCACAAACCCCGCCGCGGCGAATGCAAGGGTGCGGAAGCCGTAGTTTTCCACGAGCTCGCTTGTAAATTTGCGCCGCCGCATCCCGCGCAAACACGCCGCCTTCAGCTTGGGCGCGAGGTATACAAGGGTATAGACGAAGTAAGCGGTCGCCGCCGCCGAGAGGGCGTAGAGCAAATAGTGCCACGCGGTCTGCCGCGGCACATATACAAGAAGCAGAACCGTGCCCGCCGCGAGCAGCGCAAAGAGGGGATAAAAGCAGAGCAAAAAGCCCGTCCGCGGCGCGCGCAGCCGTGCAAGGAGCGCGCGGAAAAGGCGCTTCATTTTTCTTCCGGACCCTTGCCC
>CALVLO010000050.1 GCA_944338265.1 uncultured Clostridia bacterium | reverse complement strand
CAACTCTATTTTACCACAGATTTGTATGAACTCCTTTTTTTCTCTCCCACTGTTGCACTTAATAGTATAATTCACCCTGATTTTTAACGCCGCCCGCTGCGATTTGCAGCGGGCGGCGTTTTTCTTATTCGTTCTGTTCCGTCTGATTGCCGTTCTCCCCTTCGTCCGTTCCCGCGATGGCGTTTGCGGTGCGGTCAAAGACGATGACGAGCGCTAGCGCAATGATGAAGCACACCCACGACGGGTGCCAGATACCGTACACGCACCCGATAAAGAGGTACACCGTGACAGAAAGGAACATGACCATGCCCGCGAGTCCCTTGAAAATACGCGCCGCGAGCGGCAGTCCCGCGCCCTCCTCGTCGTTGCGGGATACCATGTCTACAAACGCGCACAGCGAGAGCGCGAGCAGGAACACGAGCCACGCAGGGTGCCACGCGCCCATCAGTCCGCCGAGGCAGAAGAACGCGACGGCGGCGCACAGAAAGATGCCCCCGCTGACCGCCGCGCCGATGGCGCGCGTCCGAGTAATACGCCCGTCTTTTGCGGCGCGCTCCGCGGGAAGTTCTGCGGCGGGCAGGACGTTTTCGGGAACAGGCTCCGCCGCCCCTTCCGCCTCGGCGGGCGGCTCCTGCGGCGAAGCGACGTCTCCGCGCATGAGATCGTCCATGGAGACGCGGAAGAAATCGCACAGGGCGATGATCTTCTCCGTTTCGGGGTACGCCTCGCCCGTCTCCCACTTGCTGACGGATTGGCGGGAAACGCCGAGCGTTTCGGCAAGCCCCTCTTGCGTAACTTTGTCTCGCTTTCTCAGATATTGCAGGTTTTCGGCAAATGACATCGCGGTATCTCCTTGCGTTTTGTACCCAAAGTGTAACACATTCAAAAGCCCGTTTCAACCACTTTATGCGTGCTTTTGCGCAACCTGCGGTTGCATTCCGCATTTTTTCGGCGAAAAACCGTATAAATCTGCTTTGAAATTCTCGCCCCTCATGCAAAACGCCGCGCAAAAGCGCGGCGTTGATTTTTGAGCATTTTTCTTCCCGCGTCGGTCCGCGAAAAACGTGTGAACAAGCTATTTGATTACGGGAAAAGCCGTCACTGCGTTATGGCTTTTCCGCCTCTGTTTGCCGCTCACGCGGCTTACGCGGAAAGAGTGAAGGCGGCGATGTTATACTGTTGCGATCTATCGCCGCCGAGAGGTGAGCGCGTACGTTATGCCGTCCGACGCGAAGCGGCGCACGAGCGTAGCCGAAGTACAGCCCCTGTGGGGCTTCGGCGTATGCGCGAACTGAGAAATTGCCATATCAAGGGCAATTTCGTGACCGAAACCGCGCTTTTCATTGGCGCGGTTGAGACAAACACGCGGTTAGGCGACAGCCGTATCCGCGGGTTGTCTCTCAAACTCACGACATTGTCATACCGCAGCACTCGCAAAAAAGATTTTGCAGAAAGATTTTTTGCGAAGAGGAGCGGCGAGCGTTTTAAGCGTGGTGTTCGGCTACGCCGAATCACCCGCAGCGTGCGCTCCGCCGTGACGACGTCAGTTCAAAAAGAAATTCGTGAACCTATTTACTGCCAATCGCAGACGTTGACCCACTTTGCAAGGAACTCCTGCTCTTCCGGCTTGCCCTTCACGGACTGCGACGCGGCGACGATGGGCAGGATGCGCTGCACATATTGGATCGCTGTATCCGTCTTGGCGCAGAACAAATTCAAATACTTCTCCGCAAGCGCATCTTTGCCCTGCAGCTTGAAGATGAGATAGGTGCGCGCCGCGTCCGCCGAGCCGTTGCCCTGCGTGGCGTGCGACCAATCGATGATATAGGGCGTGCCGTCCTTGGTGATGATGACGTTGCTGGGCTGGAAGTCGCCGTGGCAGAGTTTAACGTGGCGGGGCAGCCCGTCGAGCCGCATGTGCAGATCGTAACGCACCGTTGCGGGGTAGGCGCTTGCCGAAATTTTGGCGTGCATCTTATCGCGCAGATGCCCGAGAAGGGGCACCTTTTCCCTGCTCATGCGGATCTGCAAATCGACGAAGAAGTTGAGATATTCTTCCTCTTTTTCGGGGTGCTTCTGCATGAGCGATTCGAGCGTTTCGCCCTCGATGAAATCCCAGATGAGCGCCCATCTGCCGTCCACGACGGTGACCGCGCGCACCTTGGGGATGTTGAGCCCCGTCTCCTCGACGCGCGCCTGATTGAGCGCCTCGTTGAGGATGCCCGCTTTGGAATAGCGCTCATCGAACGTCTTGACGAGCTTGTCGCCATCGCGGTAGAGCTTCTTCCCTGCACTTTCATGAATGAGTTCCATACAACTTTCCTCCTTATATCCGCGGGGAATTATCCCGCAATCATTTCCCGCTCCACATTATACAGGAAAACGGGCGATAAGTAAATACCTTTTTTGAAAATTTTTTCCAAATATTTTTTCCGCCCGCCGCGCGAGGCGCGGCGGGCGGAAAAAAATCCGTAAAACCTGTTTATGCTTCTTCCGTCTGTGGTCCGTCCTCCGCCCCGCCCAAAACGACGGCAAGGCAGGCAAGGCGGTTATCGAGCAGAAGAAGGCGGGCGCCCTCCTCTGTGGAGGAGAGCTTCTCGTTCTCGCGGACGAGGCGGGCGGCGACGAGCGTCTTGCGGGAGAAGATCACAACGGCGACGAACGCCGCAAAGGCGAGCGCCCCGGACGCGCCCGTTAAAATGACGGGCATTGCGCTCTGCATGCGCAGGATATAGGATGCGCTCACGCCGATCCCGACCAAAAAGAGTGCGAAGACGGCAAGCGCGATGCAAAGCCGCAAGCGGTAGTAGCAAAAGTTGGCACGGAAGGGCGCACGGCGCTCTGCCTGCCCTGCCTCCACCGTCTTACGGAGTTCATCCGCCTCCGCGCGCAGTTCGCCCTGCGCGGCGCGCAGCTGTTCGCCGAACGCCTCCATCGCCTTGGCGCGCACGCCGTCGCTTGCCGCGGCAAACTCCCGCGCGCCGCGCTCGGTGTAGAATACCTCATCCGAGGCATATGCCTGCGTCCGCGCCGACCAAAGCCCCGCTTCCGCGCGCTCGCTCTGCGGCTCCCGCGACATGGCTTCCTCAAACTTTTCCTCCGCCGCCTGCCAATTGCCTGCGGCAAGCAGCCCGTCCCCCTCGGCGCACAGCGCCTCACACGCCTCGTGCGCTTCCTGCGCGGCGCGCGCACGGCGCTCTATCTCCTCGCGGTACTGCGAGGGCGTGAGCCCGACGAGATCTTCGTCGTAGCTCTCCCCCTCGAACTCGACGGCATACTCCGCCCCAAGCTCCGCTTCCCCCTCTTCGGGCGCGGCTTCAGGGAGGGTATCGTCCACAACGTCCAACGCGCCGTCCGTCCGCGTCACGCGCACTTTGCGCAGCTCGTCCTTATCGATGATCCTCTCTTCCATGTTATCTCCTTTCCTTCCCGCCGACCGATGGAAGGGGGAAGGTGCTTGTACGAATGATGCGAAATCCCTGCACGCGGCGCGCCGCCGCATCCGCCTCCGCCGCCGAGGCAAAGACGGCATAGCTTGCGCTGCCCGAGCCCGTCATGTTCACGCCGAGGGGCGCAAGCGCCCGCAATGCCGAAGCCGCTTCCGCGACGCCGGGCTCGCACGCCGCAGCCGCCGCGAACAGATGATTGCCGAGCATGCCCGCCGCCCCCGCGGCATCGCCCGCAGCAAACGCCGCGCGCACCCGCTCGGTGCAGGGCGGATAGGTCTTGCCCTGTTCATCGTATGTGCGGAAGCACTTGGGCGTAGAGACGCCCCGCCTCGGACATGCTATGAGCAAATGCAGCGCGGGAAGCCCTTCAAGCGGCGTGATGCGTTCGCCCCGCCCCTGCATGCGGGCATATCCGCCCGTGAGCAGATACCCCGTATCGCTGCCGAGCCCGTCCGCGACGGTTTTCAGGGCACCCATGTCTGCGATGGCGTACAATTTGGCGAGCGCATTCAAAACGCCCGCGGCATCCGCCGACGAGCCGCCAAGCCCGCCGCCGATGGGAATGCGCTTATAGACGGTAACGTCCGCGCCGCCTCCGCCGAACGCCGCGAAAAAGCGCTCCGCCGCAAGCGCCGCATTGTTGCGCCCCGCGGGGATGCGCTCGCTCCCCATGCCGTGCATGGTCACAAACACGCGCCCGTCCGTGCGCGCCCGCGCGACGATGCGGTCGCCGAGCGCTATGGTGGCGACGAGGGAGTCGAGCGCGTGATAGCCCCCCTCCTCGCCGACCACGTCGAGCGTGAGGTTGATCTTGGCATGCGCGGTGACTCTCACTGTCTTCATCCTTGCCATTTTAGCACATTTTTTTGCAGATTGCAAGAAAAGTCGCCGCATTTGTGCGCACACGGGGCGCGCCGCCGCACAGTATGTGCGGCGGCGCGCTGCTCAGCCGGAAATCCCCTTTTTGCGGTAGATGATGACGCGCTGCCCCTCGCGGATGGGGAAGGCAAGATCGGGATTGGAGGCGGTGACCTCCTCGGGCGATTTGTTGAGCCGCTTGGCGAGCTCCCACAGCCCGTCGCCCGCGCGGGGGATATACACGCTGACGGCGCTCTCGCTCTCCTTCACCGCCTCGCCCTCCTCCGCCGAGGCGACGAACTTGGCGCGGCTGCGGATGCGCTCTGCAAAGGCAAGTTTGAGCGTCGCTTCCGCATCGATCGTCCCCTCCTCCTTCTGCCGCGCGCTCATGCCGCAGGCGAGCGCCTCCACGTCCGCATCCTCCCCCACGCCCTCGGCGGCGACGGAGAAGGGCAAACTCATCTCGATGCCGCGGCGGCTCCCGTCCGCCCCGCGCACGAGGAGGGTCGCCAGCACGACGCCCTCTGCCCGCAAGCCGCCCTCCGTGCGCGCAAGGTTTGCTTCCGCCCGCACGAGCGTGACCGCCTGCAGCGTATCCGAAAAATCGATGGGCGAAGAGAGCGCCGCCCTGCCCGCAATGCGCTCGGTGAGGCGGGAACGCTCCCCCGCCCCCTCGCAGGCTGCCTCGGAAAAGGCGAGCACGGCGCGGTTATCGCGCGCGAAGGCATCCGTCACCGCATCCACCGCGATCTCCTCGTAAAGGCAGGCATCGGCGTGGAGCGTCAGCGTAACGGTGAGCGCGCACTTGCCCCGCTCCTCGTCCGCATCAGCGCGGAGCTTCGCCTCCGATACGGTCACTTTCGCCTCTGCACGGCAGGCGGAGGAGGCGGCGTCCGAGGGGATCTCGATGCGGAAGGGGATGAGCCGCTCGAAGGAGACGAGCTCCTCCCCCTTGAGCGCGAGCACGCCCACGGAGACTTCGCCCTCGACGGCGACCGTGCCCGTCTCGCAGGAGACGGCGGTGACGTGCACCGTCTCGGCGTGCTGCAAAATATCGCCGATCGCGCCCACCTCAAAGTCGTCCTCCGTTTCGGCGCTCCCCGCAAGCGGGTGCGCCGTGAACATGCGCACGGGCTCCCGTTTGACGATGAGATCTCCCCCCGCGAGATAATCGAAGGTCTGCTCGCCGAAGATGGCGATATCCGCCCCCAGCATCGCCGTCACATAGATGCTCGCCCCCTCGCGGCGCACGGAGACGTTTTCCACCGCGAGCGCCGCATGCGCCTCCCCCGCGGGGAAGATGCGCTCATCCTTGGCGGAGGCGGAAAACTCCACCCCCTTCTCCGCGCGGCAGACGCGCCGCCCGACGTCTTCATACACAATGGAAAAGAGCACCCTGCCATAGTAGCGCACCTCGCCGTTGCCCGCCTCCGCGCCCGAAAGACGGGCACAGGCATGCACCGAGAGGACGTTCTCCGCCTCTGGAAAACGGCACTCCGCCGCCGTGCGCGCGCTCAGTTCAAACAGCTTTCCGTAGCCGCGGAAGGTCTCCGTCTGCGTCTTCATGATCTTGCTCCTTGAATGGGTTTTCCCTCTATCGTATGCGGGAAAGGCGCGCGGTATGCGCACGGGCGGGGGGAAGATCGCGTCGAAGAAGCCCAAAAAAGGGGGATTTTGCAAAATACGGGTTTACGGGCGGGAAAAAACGGGAATACTCTGCCCATGATCAGACCATGCAGCGACATTGCAAACGTGCGCAAGCGCATCCGCGCCTATTTTTCCAGGCGGGTGGACGTGACCATCGACCTCGGGCGGGGGAAAGTGCAGCGCTTTACGGGACGGGTGACGGGCGTATACCCTGCCCTCTTTACGGTGCGCCCCGATGATGCGGGCTTTCTTGGAAAGACCTCCTACTCCTACGCCGAAGTGCTGTGCGGGAGCATCGCCGTGAAACCCGCCGCGTCCGCCGCCCAACCCGCTAAAAATCCGTAAATGCGCGCCGCGCCGCCTTTTGGGCAGCGCGGCGCGCATCATAACAGTCCTTTTTCAATCATCTCCATTTTCCGAAATGCAGCTGCTGATCGAGATCGGGATAACATTGCTCCAACTGCGGCTCTTCCGGATCCGCATAGCCGATCCCGATAAACGCGGGGATCCTATAGGTGGGCGGCACTTTGAGCTTTGCTTTGACGATATCGTGCTCCCGATCGAGCGGTATCCGCATGGAACAGGACAGCCCCTCGGCGGCTGCCGCCAAAAAAATATTCTCGATCACGCACCAGAGCGTGACGAGGGGATTAAATGCGGAAACGGTTTCGCCGCTCAGCGCCTTCGCCCGAAAGAGCGGGATGATCACATAGGGCGCATCTTTGAGCATTGTATACTGTTTGGGCACAGCGTAGCCGTACATTTTTTGCCCTAATGTGATCGGATAAGGCCGCGGCATATTCAAATATCTTTCTGCATCGAACCCCTCCGCGATCTTCTTCGCTTCGGAAAAAGCAAGATCCTTTTCTTCGTCCGTTCTGAGGATGATATACTGCCACCTGCGGTTGTGATCCCAAGTGGGCGCTCTGTTGCCCGCCTCTAAAATTCTTTTTATGGCTTCAAAGTCCACTTCCCGGTTTAAGAACTGCCTTGTCGTTCTTCTCTTGTTTACCACCTCGTAAAATTCCATCTTTTTTCCCTTGCGCTCCCGCCGATCAATAAGAAAACTCCGAACGCGGGATGCCGCTATCCATCAAACAAAAGAACCCTGAGTTCTCCTCAGAGTTCTTTCACATTGCCCGAAGGCACAATGTAATGCAAAACCTTAGCGCCGATCAATAGACGCTGACTTGCTTTTTGTCCCTGCCCTTGCGCTCGTAGCGGACAACGCCATCTTTGAGGGCGAAGAGCGTATCGTCTCCGCCGATGCCGACGTTGTTGCCGGGGTGGATCTTCGTGCCTCTCTGACGGACGAGGATGCTGCCTGCGAGCACGCTCTGCCCATCCTGACGCTTGACGCCGAGGCGCTTTGCCTCGCTGTCGCGGCCGTTGTGCGAAGAACCCGTTCCCTTTTTATGCGCGAATAAGCTGATGAAAAACATATTCGTTATCTCCTTATTGCGAATTTTGCGGGGCGGTGCGCCCCCGTGGCGGCTCAGAGCGAGATCTTCTCGATCTTGACCGCGGTGAACGGCTGACGATGACCTTGCTTCTTGCGCTCGTTCTTCTTCGGCTTGTACTTGAAGACGATGATCTTCTTGTACTTATCCTGCGCTTCCACTTTCGCGGTCACCTTCGCGTTCTCGACTTCTTTGCCGACCTTAACAGCTTTCCCGTCCGAGATCATAACGACGTTGAAGGAAACTTCCGCGCCGACTTCCGCCGCGAGCTTTTCCACCTTGAGTACGTCGCCCTCGGAAACTTTATACTGCTTTCCGCCGTTTTCGATGATTGCGTACACGATCTTTACCTCCTCTTCCCGGTCTCGCAAGTTGCGTAGGCGGCCCGTATTGCATGACCCTTTGCTGCCCGTCCTTAGCGGCTCAGGGTACAATGTACCACATTCTTTTGGAAAAGTCAATCACTTTTTTCGCCCGTTGAGGAATTTTCCGCCGAAAAAATGCGCACGCTTGGGAAAAAGGAGGCATGTATGCAAACCAAGAAAAGCGAAGAGGTGCTCGCCGAGGTGCACCGCAATTGCAGGCTCGCGCTGCAATCCATCTCTGACATTCTGCCCGAAACGGAGGACGGCGACGTCCGCGAGGAGCTTATGCGCCAGCACGAGAGCTACGAACGGCTGTGCGGGAAGGCGGCGATCCTCGCCAAAGACCGCTGCGTGGAGCTGAAAAATCCGAGCCCCATCAAGAAGGCGATGATGTGGGGCAGCATCAAGATGAACACGCTGACAGACCGCTCCCGCGCGCACATTGCCGAGATGATGGTGCAGGGCACGGTGATGGGGATCACGGCGCTCAAAAGTTCGCTCGCGGAAGCGGGCGGCGAAGAGGCGGATGAGGAGATCCTCTCCCTTGCCAAAGAGCTGCTTGCCGCCGAAGAGGACTTCGAGCGCAAATGGAAAAAACTCATTGCCTGAGCGGCGCAAACAACATTGCAAAACATTGCGGCGCGGGGATGCAGACTGCATCCCCGCGCCGTAATTATTTTTCCCGCATTCGCTTGCAAAAGATCCCGCGAAGTGCTTAATACAAGATCTGCGCATCGTCTGGCAGGGTGAGGATCGCCGCATTGTCGCCGCGGACGGTGCACCGTTCCTCCTGCCAGTCATCGTGCGGGAGCAGATAGACGCGCTTCTCCCGCCAGATGCCGCGCGCCTCTTCCGAGAGCAGCCGCTCGGAAAGCAGCGTCTTCATAAACCCGCGGCTGAGATCGACGACGACGGAGTTATAGCCATCGGCAAAGCGGTCCATGATCTCGCCGCGCAGACGCAGCGCGAGGTAGAGATCGGAGAGGACGTACCCCTGCCGCGTACAGTGCGGGCAGGGCTGCAAAAAGAACTCGGAGGCATCCGCACTTGTGCGCTTGCGCGTGAACAGTGCGACGCACACATCGTTCATCGGAAGGACGCGGCTCTTGGCGCGGTCGGCTGCAAGCGCCGTCTCGAGCGCGGCGCCCACGGCGGCGCGGTGCGCTTCCTCCGTCATATCGATGAAGTCGACGGCGACGAGCCCGCCCAGATTTCTCAGCCGCGCCTGCCGCGCGATTTCGCGGGCGGCGACGAGGTTGGCTTCGAAGACGGTGCTCTCCAGGTCGTTCTCGCCCACGAATTTGCCGGTATTGACGTCGATGACCGTCATCGCCTCGGTGCGGTCGATAACGAGATAGCCGCCGTTTTCGAGGAGGACGGTGCGCGAGGTGAGCGAAGCGAGCTGCTCCGCAAGCCCGAACACGCGGAACATGTTGCGCTCCCCCGTATGCAGCGAGACCTTGCGCTCGCCCAGATCGGGCCGCAGGCGCGCGAGCGAGACGATCTTCTCGTACAGCGCCCGATCGCCGACATGGATATGCGTAACGCCGCCGCCGAGGCTGTCGCGCATGACGCGGAAGGGCAGATCGCACTCGCGGAAGACCGCCTCCCCCACCGCCGCAGTGCGCGCCGCCGCCTGCACCGAACGCCAAAGGCGCTTCAAGTATTCCGATTCGATCTTCAAACTCCGCTTGTCCGCCTGCGCAGCCGCCGTGCGGACGATGAACCCATCCTCCCCCGCGCGCAGCTTTTCCGCCTCCAACAGAAGGGTTGCGCGCGCGACGGGATCGGTGATCTTGCGCGAGATGCCCATAAAATAGGTGCGGGGCAGATAGATGAGGTTTTTGCCGACGAAGGAGAGATCGCACGTCACTTTGGCGCCCTTGCTGCCGCGCGGGGGCTTGACGATCTGCACCAAGATCTCGTCCCCCTCGCGGAGCGCGAGGGACGCCGCGCCTTCCTTGCCCTCCTTGGCGCCGTCGTATGAAGAAAAGCGGGAAGCCCCCTCCGCAAGCGGCAGATAGCAGTTGCGCTCGAAGCCGCAGCTCACGAACGCCGCCTGCATCCCGGGGACGATGTTGCACACCCGCCCTTTATAGATATTGCCCGTCAGCTCGACGGCGTCCTTTTTTTCAAAATCCGCCTCTACGAGCTTGCCGTCCTCCGTATAGACGGCGATCTGCGCGCCGCAAAAACGGTCGAAAAACCACTCTTTTTTCATCTGCCGATCTGCCTTTCCCGCGCCCGAGGGGGACGCATGCACATAGTAAAATGTATTGTATCACATTTTGCAAGTTTTTTCAAGTTATTTTATAATTTTGGCAGACAATCGGTGTAGGATTACAATAGATGTGAGACAGGAAGGATAAAAAAAGAGTAACAAGCCAAGAAGTTTGTGATATAGTTTAAT
>CALVLO010000049.1 GCA_944338265.1 uncultured Clostridia bacterium | reverse complement strand
CACCTGCAAAACGTTGCGGTCTTTGACGGAGAACTTGTCCGTTCCGTCGCACAGCACGCCCAACAGGAAGCGGTGCTTGTTTTTAGGATCGACGACGGCGACATCCACCTTGAAGTCGGAGGCGCCCACATCGTAACGGCACTCATAGCCGCATGCCTCGAGCTCTTCGGCAATGAACTTGCCGATGCCCGCGCCGCCGCGGACGGAGGCGGAGGGCGCGGCGAGCGTCGTTCTGCCCTTTTCTGCAAATTCGAGGAATGCCTTTAATCCGGCAACGCCCTTCGAACTCGTCTTGGCGAGGTCGATCATGGCGGAGGTCATCGTGGAATAGACGAGCATCTCCTCCCTTGCGCGCGAGACGGCGACGTTGAGGCGCCGCCAACCGCCCGCCTGGTTGAGGGGACCGAAGTTGAGCGAAACGCGCCCCGTGCTGTCCGGACCGTAGCAGACGGAGAAGAGGATGACGTCGCGCTCATCGCCCTGCACGTTCTCGAGGTTCTTGATGAAGAGCGGCTCTTCGCGGTCGAACGCTGCCCCGTCCAGCCGTTTTGCGGCGATCTCCTTGTTGAGCAGGCGCTCGATGTCGTCGCGCTGCGCGCTCGAGAAGGTAACGACGCCCATGCTCGCCTTGGAGAGGACGGGATCGGAGAGCCTGCGCACGACCTCTTTGACGAGGGCTTCCGCCTCCTTTCTGTTGCGCTTGGTAAAGCCGCGGTCGTATGTGCCGTCCACAAGGCAGAGCTTGACCTTGCTGTCCATCGCATCGGGCGAGGGGAAGGTGCAGAGCCTGTTGTCGTAGTACATGCTGTTGGAGAAAGCGATAAGGCTCTCGTGCTTGGAACGGTAGTGCCAAACGAGGTGGCGCTCCGTCATGCCGAGGGCGAGGCAGTCATCCAAGACGCTCTCGAGATCTTCGTTTTCGAGGTTCTCCTCGTCGACATAGGCGGTGTGGAAGAACGCCGTGGGCGGGAGCTGTTTGGGATCGCCCACAACGACCGCCGCCTTTGCGCGGGCGATGGAGCCGACCGCCTCCGCCGTGGACATCTGCGAAGCTTCGTCGAAGATGACGAGGTCGAACTGATCGGCGACGGGCTGCAAATACTGCGCCACCGTGATGGGGCTCATGAGCATGCAGGGGCAGGTGACGGACATGAGCGTGGGCACTTCGCCAAACAGCCCGCGAAGCCCCGTGCCGCGAAGATTGCTCTTAGAAAGGCGGGTAAAGGCGTTGAGCTCGACGGAGAGGCTCCCCTCCCCCTCGGGATCGGGCAGGCGGGAGATGAGCAGCGCGCGGATATAGGCGCGGGTGAGTTTGCCGTATTCGTCCCACGAGAGGCGGAACTTTTCGATGGTCTCTTCGAGCGTACCCACCGTCATGCGAGAGAGCGCGGGATCGGCGGGGATATTGATCTCGAGGAAGTTGCGGTAGACGTTCTTTTCAAAGCCCGCAAGAACGTTATCCGTCTTCAAACGCCCGCTTTCGAGCGCTTCGGAGACGAAGTTGAGCCCGAGTTCGGTGAGCCGCCGCGTCGTGGCACGGTACATACACCAATTGGGGAGCATATCGATATTATCGATGAGCGCGCTCGCCTTGCCCGAATAGTATTCGAGCACGTCTTCCTCGCGCAGCTTTTCGCGGGCGGCAGCCGTTACGGAGAGGAAGCTATCCTGCGCGCGGAAGAATGCCTCCGCCGCCTTGACAAACCCTTCCAAAACGGGGGCAGTATAGCCGCTCGTTGCGCGGATGCACATGCCGTTGAAGGCGTCCGGATTGTAATCCATGAACACGACGGATGCCTGCGCGTGCAGATCGTAGAGCTCGGCGAGGAACTCCGTCCGCTTCTTCCAAATGATGTGCCCGCTGCGGTCTGTAAAGTGTTTGGAGAGCCCCGTCGCGCTCCGAACGCGATCGGCGGCGGAATAAATTTCGACGAGCGTCTCCAAAAATTTGGCGACGTCCTGATCTTCCAGATCGCGGAGCGCCACTTTGGCAAGCTTCTTCACGGCGAGGTGCGCCGTGCGGTTGAGCCGCCAATCCCCGCCCGCTTCCACGAGCTTGGTGAGCTCGGCAAGTTCGCGCGCATCCGGCTCGACGAGCACCTTGAAGTGCTTGTAATAGTATTCGAGGCAGCTATCGAGACGGCGGTTGGCGTTGAAGAAGGTATAGAACTCCGCCTCGTCCGCATCCTTAAAATATTTATCGTAAGCGCACGCGGAGAGCTTTTGCGCGAGCGCCGCGAGCACGCGGATCTTGCGCATGGTGAGCATGGAGACCTTTTGGCGGTAGAACTCCAAAAAGAGCGCCAAAAATGCCTTTAAGTGCTTGATCTCGGCGAGCATGACCTCGCACGCGCAGAACACGCGGTCGCGGAGCACCTGCGAATATTCGGTGAGGTTGACGTTCTCGAAGGGCGAATTTCTCACCCCGCCGCACTCCTTCGCCGCGGCGGACGCGGAGAGGATCATACGGCGGCATTCAAAGAGCTTGCTCTCGGTGAGGGTATCGTAGAAAGAGCTCTCGATATCCATGATATCGGGCGCGGACTTGTTCTGCAAATACAGCAAGATCGCCTGATAGACGGAGAGCCCGAGGCGGCGCTTCATATGCAGCGCCTTCATGGGCGCTTTGAGCTCTTCGCGCAGCGAGATGAGCTCCTTGGCGCGCTCGGAGAGGTCGGCAGGCGGCGTTTTTGCGAGCGCGAGCGTGCCCTCGATGCGGCGCAGCACGTCCGTCTTATCCGTCTTGTTGGAGTGGAGCTCGAGGCAGAACTCGCCGATGCCGATGCCGTCGAGCCTCTTTTTAACGACGTCGAGCGCCGCCTTCTTTTCGGCGACGAACAGCACGCGCTTGCCGTCTTTGACGGCGTTGGCGATGATATTGGTGATGGTCTGGCTCTTGCCCGTTCCGGGAGGACCGTGCAAAACAAAGCTCGCGCCCGAGCCGGAGAGCGAAACGGCGGAATACTGCGAACTATCCGAAGGCAGCGGGAGAAGGGTCTCGGCGGGATCGCCGTCATCCTCCTCGGCGGGCACGGGGTGCTCCGTCTTTTCCATGCGGTTGTTGAGCAGCGCCGAGACGACGGCGTTTTTGGAGAGCGCCGCGAAGTGGCTCCTCAGATCGTTCCACATGAGGTAGCGCTGGAAGGAGAAGGCGGAGAGGTACACGTCGTTCACGACGTCCCACCCCTTCATGTTGGCAACTTCGGCGCGCACCATCGCCAAAATTTCGGCGATCTTGAGCGCGGAGACATCGCCGCCGAGCCCGCGCACGTCGATGTTAAATTCCTGTTTGAGGTATTCGAGCAGCGTCGTATTGACGAAATAGCCATCGTCCTGCGAGACGGAGACGGAGAAATCTTCGTTCCCCTTTGCCTTGCCGACGCCCGCAGGCGCAAGCACGAGCGGCGCATAGCGCTCGGTGCCGCCGTCTACATATTTGAGGAAGCCGAACGCAAGATACAAGACCTTTGCGCCCGTCTCTTCGTCCGCCTCGCGGTTGCGCCGCATGAGGCGGGCTGCCGTCTCTGCGACGGCGTGCGCATCGTCATAGGCGCGCAAAATGCCCTTTTGCTGTTCGAGCGAGATGAGCTCGCGCTGCTGTTTGGGCGCCTCGCCGCCGAAGAGCGGCGTCTGCGAGGGCGCAGCCGCCCCCTTCAGGCGCATGTTCCCGCGCGCAACGAGCGTACCGTAGAGCGCATCCGCGCCCGCTTCGTTGAGGTGCAGCGCGTTCTTCCCCGCAAAATTCAACAGGGTGTTCTTGGGCGTAAGATCGAGGAGGCGGCGCTCCCACTGCTTGTTCTTGGACTGCTTGCCCTCCAGCTTGAGTTTGCGGAAGGCGGGGATGGGCGTAGGAGCCGCCTCATCCGTCATCTCCTCCTCTTTTAAGAGCTCGTAGCCCTTGAGCCCCTTGCCGCGCAGCGGGCAGGCGCGCACGCCGCCCATACGGCAGCGGCGCACGTCTACAAATACTTCGTAACAATTCGCCTTGAGTTTTTGGCGGAAATGCCCCTCCGAGGGCGTAAACGCCGCATTGGAGGAGGAATACAGATCGCCCGCATCAAAAAAGCTCAGGTTATTGATGCCTTCGGAGATATATTTGCCGACGATCTCGCTATCGTCCGTCACGCTGTCCAAAAAGCAGCTCTCGTACAGCCATACGCCCACGCCGACGTGCTCTTTGCCCACGGCAAGCACGGGGTTGAGATGCGCCGCCTCGAAGCACGCCGCCGTAAAGACCGCAAGCTCGAGCTCGGCGGCGGTGTGTTCTTTGAGGATGGAACCCTCGCGGGCGGCAACCGTCGGCACGGAAAGATCGCACGCGCCCGTGCGCTCGATGGAAAAGCTCTTTACCGCGGCATAGATCGCCGCGGCGATCTGGCGCACATCGTTCTTATCCGCACCCGAATAGCCGTAAAACTCGGCGTTTGCCTTCCACTTTTTCAGCCGTTTGCCCGCATCGGCAAGCACGGCGGCGCAATCTGCAAGGCGGGGGCGCACAAAGGCGGCGAGCCGCTCGGCATTGCCATCGAGCCCCTCCCACCAATCGAAGGGAAGCGCCTTTACCTCCACGCGCGCGCTGCACACCTCTTTGCCGTCCTGCTCGGCGCGCACCGTCACGCTGCAGGGGGTGAGCGCATCGTTCTCGGCGAGGAAGAGGGGTGAAAAAACGCCCTCCGCCGTGAGCGAGACTGCGCTCTCGAAGGGCACTTCTGCCTGCGTCTCGAAGGGAACGATGAGCCCGCTGTCGCTCTCGATGAACACATGCAGGACCGCGGTCTCCGCGGAATCGTTCTTCACTTGCACGGATACGGGCGTCGAGAGGAAATAATCCGCGTAGCCCGCATACTTGGGAAACTGCGGCAGCAGCGTGAAACCCCGCTCTGCCGCTTTGGTCTTTTTGTTTGCCATACTGCTCCGTCCCGTGCGATGCACGGAAAAAATTATAGTGATTTTTCCTTCCCATTATACCATCTTTTCCAAGCCGTGACAACCCCCCGCCGACAATCCGAAGGCAAATATTTTTATAAAATTGGCGGTTTTTTCTGAAAAAAGGCACAAAAAAGCCCCCGCTTGACGCAAAAACGGAAGCCCTGCGTGCTTGATAGCAAAATTTTTCCGAAAAAACGACGGGCATCGAGAAGATGCTAACTCCCTGCCACGCTATGTTTTCGATCCCCCCGCTCCCGCCGCCTATGCGACATTGCCACGCAAAGGGGGTGATGATGCCTTCCCCCGAGGGGGAAGGTTTCGCGGCGCCGCCGCGACGGCGGGAGTTGATCTCAATTCGTCCCCATTAACGCCGAGGGCTTTAAGGGGGCACCACCCGCCCGCACCCCTTGGCGCCCTCCTCTTTTTGCCTCCCCTTGTTGTCCAAGGGGAGGGTTTTAGGGAGGGGATAAGAGTTCCCTTACTCTCACCGTCTGCGCGGCTCTGCCGCGCAGACACGTCTTGGCGGCACCGAGGTAGTGTGCCGCCTGCGGTACTTCGCGCGAAGCGCTCGTGCGCCACTTCGTCGAAAATCTATTGCAAGCAAGACTTTCTCCTCGTGGCGGACACAAATCGCCGCTGAAATAGCGATTTCTTAGTTCGCGGCGCGCGCACAGCGCATTGCGCTGGTGCGCATAACGCGCCGCTCACCCCTCAACGAGGGAGACAGGCGCCCTTCTTCATGCAGCAGCGCCGCGTAAAAAAATCAAAGTAATTTATGCCCCGCCGCTGTCGCGGCGGGGCATAAACAAAAAATTTCTATCTGCTGCCGCCCTTGTTACGGGCGGCTTTCCATCCCCCCTGCTCGCCCGTTCGCTTCCCCCCTTAAAACAAGTGTTAAGGGGGGCGTGTTGCGACGTTAAGGGCAGTCCCCTTAAAAAGCGTGAAAGGAGCGTGGCGCGACTCTCTTTTGAAAAAGCCAAAGAGAAACAAAAAAACTTATAAAAAACAGTTCATGCCCCGCCGCTGTCGCGACGGGGCATAAATCGGATGCGAGAAATCGATTCTTGGCATCTTCTCAGCGGAACGCATCCGCAAAATATTCGAGCTTACCGTTGAGGATGGCGGCAACATCAAAACGGACGGGCACCTCTTCGCCGCACGCCGCGCAAAAGTAGCGGGCGATCAAACGGTAGCGCTCCCGCTTGGCGCGGTCCACCGCCTCGGAGGGAAGGGCAAACCCTTCGCCCTCGCGCGACTTTACCTCGATAAAACAAAACGTGCCCCGTTTTTTGGCGATAATATCCGCCTCGCCGAAGGGCGTTACATAGTTGCAGGCGACGATCCTGTAACCGTGCAGACGAAGGTAGCGGCGGGTCAGCTTCTCACCCTTCCGTCCCAAAACTTTGTTATAAAACTCTTTCTGTGAATGGGGCATATCCCCACCTCCCGGATGGCGCGGATGTGCTCCGCCGTGCCATAGCCCGCATTGTGCGCAAAGCCGTATTCGGGGTAGCGCTCCCCCCATTCCCGCATGAGCGCATCGCGGTACACCTTGGCAAGAATGCTCGCCGCGCCGATGGAATAGACGCGCGCATCCCCCTTGACGATGGAGCGCTGCGGGATGGCAAGATCGAGCGTCATGTTGCCATCCGTAAGCACCATGTCCGCGGGCGGAGAGAGTTTTTCGACGGCGCGCTTCATGCACAGGCGGGTCGCCTGCAAGATATTCATCTCGTCGATGACTTCGGCGGAGACTTCCTCCACGGCGTATGCGCGCGCAACGGCGCGGATGCGCTCGGCAAGCACTTCCCGCTTCTTGGGAGAGAGCTTCTTGCTGTCATCTACGCCTTGGATGCGCAGCGTTTCATCGAGCGGCAGGATGACCGCCGCACACACGACGGGACCCGCCAAGGGACCGCGCCCCACCTCGTCGACGCCCGCCACACACAAAAAGCCGCGGGAAGCATATTCCCGCTCCAATACGGGGACGTCCATCAGATGAGCCCCGCCTCTTTCAGATCTTCTTCGCTGTCCAGGCAGATCCGCCCCAAACGCCCCTTTCTGAGATCGTCCAAAAGGGCGGAGGCGCCGCGGGCATAGTCGCACTCGTTTCCCCTGAGCACGAAGCCGCGCCTGCGGCAGAGCGCCTCGTACATGGCGAGCGGGGCGCCGCCCTCGATGCCGTAACGCTCCGCAAGCGAAGCGGGATACTTTTGCCAAAGCTCCTCCAAAAGGGCGAGCGCAAGTTCTTCCTTTTCGAGAATATCGTCATTGACGCTCCCGAGATAGGCGAGCCGCCGCGCAAGACGCTGATCGGAAAGCGCAGGCGGCATGGTGCCTGGCGTATCCATGAGCTCGAACGCGCCGCAGCGCACCCACTGTTTGGAACGGGTGACGCCCGCCTTATCCCCCACCTGCGCCTTTTTGCCGCCGGCGAGGAGATTGATGACGGTGCTCTTGCCCGTGTTGGGGATGCCCGCAACGAGGAAGCGCACGGGCTTGGCGCTGCCTTTCTCTGCAAGGAGCGCCCGCTTTTTGGCAGATGCCGCCTCCATGGCGGCGACGAGCGCCCGTTTTGCGGCAGGCTGCACGGCGGCAAGTTTGAGGGCGGCATGCCCCGCCTGCCCCATTTTTGCCGCAGCCATGTCCGCTCCGCCATCGGCAAGATCGCCCTTGTTGAGCAGGTACAAGACGGGTTTTCCCCCTACCATGTCCTTGAGGCGGGGGTTAAAACTTGATGCAGGCGCACGCGCATCGAGCACGAAGAGCACGGCGTCGCACAGTTTGAGATTATCTTCCATCATGCGCATGGCTTTCGCCATGTGCCCGGGGAACCATTGGATGGTCTTCAAAATTGCTCCTTCCCCGTCACGATAAAAGATCGGGGCGGTTTTTCTTGGTGATCGCGACCGCCTGCTCCCGCCGCCACGCATCGATAGCGGCATGATTGCCGCTGCGCAAGACCTCGGGCACGCGCAAGCCGCGGTACTCGACGGGGCGGGTGTACTGCGGATATTCCAAAAGGTTTTCCGAAAAGCTCTCCTGCACCAGAGACTCGGGCGAGAGCACGCCGTCGAGATAGCGCGCAACGCAATCGACGACGACCATCGCGGGGAGCTCCCCGCCCGTGAGCACATAATCGCCGATGGAGAGCTCTTCATCAAAAAAGAGATCGATGGCGCGCTGATCGACGCCCTCGTAATGCCCGCATAAGAGCAAAAGATGCTCCTCTTCGGCGAGCGAAAAGACGCGCTCCTGTTTGAACGTCTTGCCCTTGGGCGAGAGGTAGATGCGCCGCGCCTTATGATCGGGATCGAGCGCCTCGACGGCGCTGCCCACGGGCTGCGCCATCATCACCATGCCCGCGCCGCCGCCGAAGGGATAATCGTCGCACTTGAGGTGCTTATCCTCGGTATAATCGCGGAGATTGACGATCTCGAGCGTGAGCTTCCCCTCCCGCTGCGCGCGCCCCAAAATGCTCGCATCGAGCGCGGAAAACATTTCGGGAAAGAGGGTCAAAATGGTGATCTTCACAGTACCGCCACCTCAAAAAAGCGTTTTTCGTCGACGACGATCGTGCCCTTCTCCACATCAACGGAGAGCACAACGCCGTCCGCCACGGGGAAGAGCACCTCGCGCGTGCCGTCAAAAAGGGTATAGACGTCCGTCGCGGCTTGGCGGATATCTGTAAGCTTCCCCAGCACTTTGCCGCCCTCGGTAACGATTTCCGCCCCCAAAAGATCGGCGATATAGTACCTGCCCTCGGCGGGCTTGGGCGCCTCTTCACGGGGGATGACGATCTCTTTGCCGCGCAGAAGCTCGGCGGCGTTGCGATCCGCCACGCCTCTGAGCCCGAGGTAGACCGCGCCGCCCCCCGTCCGCACGGAGAGTACTTTATACTCCTTCCCCTCCACAAACACGCGGGAAAGGGCGGAAAAATCCTCCGCCGTATCCGTATACGGCTTTACTTTGAGCTCGCCGCGGATGCCCTGCGGCTTTAAGATGAGCCCTACCGTGAGATTCATGCCTCGCCTCCGAAGAGCGCATCCACCACGCGGCGGACGTTGCGCTGCGTGAGCTCCTTATCCTCTTCGCTCCTGATGACGGCGACCTTCTCCGCATCCTCAAATCTGCGGAACACATCGAAATATTTATCGCGGATGCGGCGCTGCTTTTCCGCCGTCTCGTAGCGCTCCGTCTCGCCGCGGCGGGCAACGCGCTTCATGCTCTCCTCCACGGGCAGATCCAAAAAGATGGTGAGATCGGGGCGGAGCAGCTTCATGGCGGGCTCGTTGAGCGAAATAACCCACTCAAGCGGTACAAACCCGCCGTTGTAGGCAAAGGAGGAAAAGTAGTACCTGTCGCAGAGCACCGTAACGCCCTCCTCCAACTTTTTTAAGATGCCGTTGACGGAGTTGGTGATATGATCGATGCGGTCGGCGGCAAACAGCGCCGCAATGGCGCGCTCGTCCGTCTCGATGCGCCCCGTAAGACAGGCGCGCAGCAACGCGCCGAAGGGAGAATCGGTTGGCTCGTGCGTAGAATAGCACACGATCCCCTTCCCCTTCAGATACTTCCCGAGCAGCTTCATCTGCGTCGACTTGCCGCTCCCGTCCGTCCCCTCGAATACGATCAACTTTCCTTTGTTAGCCATAGCGATTTGATTATACCAAACTTCTTTGCCTTTGTCAACGCAGCGCGCCGCCTTGCTTTGATCGATCAACCGCAACTTGACTTCATTTCAACTCACGCGCTCCGTGCGGAGCGCGACTATTAAACCGCCGTACCACAATATGCGGCAATGCATTTCAACTCACGCGCTCCATGCGGAACGCGACTAATCGTGCCGCCATCGAAGGCAGTGGGTATTTGATTTCAACTCACGCGCTCCATGCGGAACGCGACCAGGAGATTTCAAAAATGCCGACATTTTTCAGAAATTTCAACTCACGCGCTCCATGCGAAGCGCGACTTCGGAGTACAAGCATGCGCTTGTGGTGTGGGATATTTCAATTCACGCGCTCCATGCGGAGTGCGACGACGCTCGGCACGTTCACGCCCTATTTTAAGAGCATTTCAACTCACGCACTCCATGCGGAGCGCGACGGGTTTAAAATCGACGTCAACTACCATTTCGACGATTTCAACTCACACGCTCCGTGGGGAGCGCGACTCGCGGTGTACGGGGATTTACAGATCCGTCAGTACATTTCAACTCACGCGCTCCGTGTGGAGCGCGACCCAAAACACAATATCTTTTAGTTGCGTTAAGTCAATTTCAACTCACTCGCTCCGTGTGGAGCGCGACTACGGTTGCCCGCCGAGCGTGGAAT
>CALVLO010000048.1 GCA_944338265.1 uncultured Clostridia bacterium | reverse complement strand
CGAGGACCACCGAGATCCCCTATAAGACACTGGGCGGAGCCGGGGAGAGACGGGAAGAGACGGGAAGAGACGGGAAGAGATGGGGAGAGATGAGAAGAGATGGGAAGAGACGGGAAGAGATGGGAAGAGATGGGGAAGAGACGGGAAGAGACGGGGAAGAGACGGGGAAGAGACGGGAAGAGACGGGGAAGAGGCGGGACAGGGGCGGGACAGAGGCGGGAAGAGACAGGGAAGAGGTGGGGAAGGGACGGGGAGAGATGGGAAGAGACGGGGAAGGGACGGGGAAGGGACGGGACAGAGGCGGGACAGAGGCGGGAAGAGACGGGGAAGGGACGGGACAGAGGCGGGACAGAGGCGGGAAGAGACGGAGAGAGATGGGAAGAGGCGGGAAGAGGCGGAGAGAGATGGAAAGAGGCGGAGAGAGATGGAAAGAGGCGGAGAGAGAGGGGAAGAGGCGGAAAGAGGCGGAGAGAGAGGGGGAGGGGCGGGAAGAGGCGGGAAGAGGCGGAGAGAGATGGGAGGAGGCGGGGAGAGATGGGGAAGAGGCGGAGAGAGATGGGAGGAGGCGGGGAGAGATGGGGAGTGGAGCTTAGTGCGGCGCGGTGGGGGGATTTTTATTATATTGACCTTTTTTGTAATCTGAATACAGTCAGATATTATAAAAACTAAGGAAAATGTGACTACCGATCGGCGCGGATCGATGATATAATTTTTATGGATGAACCATGGGAGGCTTTTCATGAACAGGATAAAAACAGCGGTGATAGGGCTTGGCTGCCGCGGAAGTTTGCTTGCATCGATCATTGCGGACATGGAAGAGGCGGAGATCGTCTGCGTTTGCGATCTCTACGAGGACAGGCAGGCGGATGCCGCTGCCATGATCGAAAAAAAGAGCGGGCGCAAGCCGAGGGTCTGCACGGACTATCATGAGATCTTACATGATAAAACGATTCGGGCGGTGATCATTGCGGCGTCTTGGGAGGCGCATGTCCGCATTGCGGTCGACTGTATGCGCGCCGGCAAGATCACGGCGTTGGAAGTGGGCGGCGCCTATCGCATTGAGGATTGCAGCCTGCTCGTGCAGACATACGAGCAGACCAAAACGCCCTTCATGTTTTTGGAAAATTGCTGTTACGGCAAGTTCGAACTGCTCTCTACGGCGCTTGCGAGAAAGGGGCTTCTCGGCGAGATCGTCCACTGCCATGGCGCTTACGGGCACGATCTGAGGGCGGAAGTGCTTGGCGGCAACGTCAACCGCCACTATCGGCTGAACAATTATTTGAAGCGCAACTGCGAGAATTACCCGACGCACGAACTCGGTCCCATCGCGAGATTGCTCGGGATCAACCGTGGGAACAGGATGCGCAGCCTTGTGAGCGTTTCTTCCAAAGCTGCGGGGCTTACGGAGTTTTCCCGCACGCCGCGCAATCCCGATCCTTCGTTGTGCGGGCAGGCTTTTGCGCAGGGCGACATTGTAAACACGCTCATTACCTGCGAGGACGGCACGACGATCTCTTTGAAGCTCGATACGACGCTTCCGCGCTATTATTCCCGTGAATTTACGGTGCGGGGGACGAAGGGCTGCTGCTTGCAGGATATCGATGCCGTTTTGCTTGACGACGAGGGCTTGGAGGAATTTTTTGAGCCCCTTGACTCCGTCAAAAAATACCTCGGCAATGCGGCGGAGTTTTCCGAGTATCTGCCCGATATCTGGAAAAATGTGGAAAAGGACCGCTTGCGCTGCGGACACGGCGGCATGGATTATCTGATGCTGCGTGAATTTTTCCGCGCGGTGCAGGCGGGGCGTCCGATGCCCATCGATGTGTACGATGCTGCCGCGTGGATGGCGATCACGCCCCTTTCGGAGCAGTCGATCAAGCAGGGCGGCGCGTGCATCGAAGTTCCCGATTTTACAAACGGGCGCTGGAAGACGGCAAAGAATGAGGATGTGGTGCCGCTCGGCTGAATTTTACACTTTATTAAAGTTGGTATCGCAATAAGTATCGTTGCTTTGCACAAATTTCTTATATTGAAGCGGCGTCATCCCGGTCGTCTTTTTGAACTGGGAGCAAAAATATTGGATCGTATCGAACCCGAGGTAGTCGCTGATCTCCCGAAAGGGCATTTTGTTTTCGACGATGAGCTCCTGCGCCTTTTGGATGCGCATCTTGATGAAATAATTGATGATGGATTCGCCCGTAAATTCCTTGAAGATCGCCGAGATGCGCGATACGCTGTAGCCGACCTTTTGGGCGATCTTGCTCAGGCATAACTTTTCGCACAGGTGATCGGCGAGGATGTTGATGACGGAAAGGACTGCCGAGTTCATCTTTCTCGCTTCGCTGCTTTCGAGGTCGGCTTCGTCCTGGCTCCGCCGTATCAGGCGGATGAGCAGCAGCTCGAGCAGGTTTTTCACCGTTTGGTGCGCCGCAAACTTCTTCGTTTGAAATTTTTTCATTGCGGGAACGTGGTTTTTCCCCGCGACGATGGTCGTCCCGTCGTTGACGATGCCGAACATATAATTTTGCGAGACCTTGTCCAATTCAAAGGGGCGGTCGGCAATGGGCAGGATGAGGGAATCGTCTGCGGCGGTGAAGCTGATGATGTTCACATAGCAGGAGACATTATCGGCACGGATCTTGTGCGGGATCCACGGTTTGTGCAGAATACACATGCCGCGGCGGAGTGTTTGCGTGTATTCGGGCGTCTCCACAACGACGCGCCCGGATTGCACGAACACGATCTCCCACGGCGCATGCCGCTCGCCGCGGAAGGAGAATTTCGGGGTATAGTAATAGGAATATACGCAGAACAGCTGCCGGACGGAAATGGTCGGGGGCAGATCCGTAGGGAAAAGTTCGATGGTTCTAACTTCCATGGCGGGGCTCCTTATGTGTTTGCTTTATCATATCACAATTTCGAAATAATGTCAATAATTTATTTTTTATAAGAAGATATTATAAAAAATTGCCGATATAAAACTAACAGACCCCCATGGGAATGTGTTAATATAGAGTCACGAATGATAAGGAGGAGTGGTGTATGCAAGCAGAATGGAAAGACGCTTTGGAGAATGCCGTGCAGGGCGCATCGCCGCAGGCAGAAGAAAATGCGCCCATTCAAAGCGTTCTGAGCACGGCGCCGGAGCCCGTGCATCCTCACAACGATCTTGCAAAAAGGAAGAAGTCTGCCATGAAGCGGCGGGAGACGATCTTTCTCATATGTATTTTGGCGCTGCCCGTGCTCAATTGGCTGATTTTTTGGCTGTATGTCAATTTGAGTTCCTTTGTTCTTGCCTTTCAGGACAATGCGGGGGATTGGAGCCTGATCAACTTTACGCTGTTCTGGGATCAGCTGACTTCGCCCTACGGCGATACGATCGGCATGGCGATCCTCAACACGCTCAAATATTTTGCCGTGAATTTGCTGCTCATCTTTCCGCTTACGCTTGTGATGAGCTATTTTATCTATAAACGGCTGGCGGGATACCGCGCCTTCCGCGTCATCTTTTTCCTGCCCGCCATCATCTCCGGAATCGTGCTGGTGAGCGTCTATTCCAACATGATCTCTCCCTCGGGTCCCATCGGCGCGATGCTGAAAGCCATGGGGGTGAAGATGCCGGAAGGGGGATATTTACTCGATCCCGATACGGCGACGCCCGCGATCCTTTTGTACTGCGTCTGGACGGGCTTTACGACCAACATGATCATCATCAGCAGTGCAATGTCGCGCATTCCCGTGGAGGTGCTCGAATCTGCCCGCCTTGACGGTTGTTCGGCGTTCAAGGAGCTCATCTTCCTGATCCTGCCCATGATCTGGTCTTCCGTTTCGACGCTCGTGATCTTCCTCCTGACGGGGATCTTCAATGCGAGCGGTCCCATCCTGTTGTTCCATCCGGACGGCGGCTACAACACGATGACGCTCTCCTTCTGGATCTATCAGCAGGTGTACGGCGGCGGGACATACGGCGGCACTGGCAACTACGGGCTGGTCTCCTGCGCAGGGCTCATCTTTACCTGCATCGGCGTGCCGTTCATCCTGTTTGTGCGCCACCTCATTGAGAAGATCCCGGCTGTGGAATATTGAGGGGAGGGGCAGACGATGAAATTTTTCAAGAAAAAGATCCGCGAATCCTCCATCCTTTATCAGCGTTCCCGCGGGGAAAAAGTGCTCTTTGGCATTGTGTTTGCGCTCTTCTTTCTGTATGCGGCGTCGCTCATTTTCCCGCTCTTGTGGCTGTTCATCAATTCGCTGCAGGATAGGACGATCTACGAAGTTAATCTCGCGCTCGGAAAGGCGTTTGAGTTTCCTTCCGCCCTGCATTGGGACAATTACGCCTATGCCTTTACGCAGCTGAGCTACAACGATGCGAACATCTTTATGATGTTCTTTAACAGCATCTGGTACACGATCGTCTATACGCTCGGCGGCGTGCTGATGAGCGCCTTTACGGGCTACGCGCTTGCAAAATACCGCTTTAAGCTGCGGGGGTTCATGTACGGCGTGATCATCTTTACGATGACCATTCCTACCGTCGGGACGACGGGCGCGCTCTTCAACCTCGTCTATAACGTCTTGCATATCTACGATTCGCCCGTCTATGTGATTTTGAAGCACCTGTGCGGAACGGGACTCAACTTCCTTGTGCTGTACGGCTTTTTCAGGAACGTTTCGTGGAGCTATGCCGAGGCGGCGTTCATGGACGGCGCGGGGCATGCGCGCGTGTTCTTCAGCATCATGCTTCCGCAGGCACTGCCCGCCATCGTGACGCTCAGCATCGTCTCGGGCATCGCGGCATGGAACGACTACATGGACGTTCTCATGTACCTGCCGAGTTTCCCCACCATTGCCTCGGGCATGTACGGCGTTTCGCGGACGCTGCCGCGGCAGGGATATTCCACCGTGTATTTTGCGGCGCTCGTCATCTCCATGCTGCCCATCCTCATTATTTTTACTTGTTTTTCCAACGTTATCATGAAAAATTTTGCCGTCGGCGGATTAAAGGGCTGACGCGCCTATAAGGAGGAAATGTTATGAAAAAGGTCGCTTGTGTGGTTACCGCCGCACTGCTTGCCGGGACGTCGCTCACAATGCTTGCCGGCTGCGGGAAAAAGGTCGACTCCGACAATCCCGAGACGCTCGAAGTGTATGTGTGCAACCTCGGCTATGGCTATCAGTGGGCGGAACAGATGTTGGACGCCTTCCAAGAAGAGGCGTGGGTGAAGGAGAAATATCCCAATTTGCAGGTCTCGTTCAGCCAGGATGCCGTCGAGCAAAATTCCAAGAACTGGCTCACCAACAACAGTACCGATTACGACGTGATCATGTGCACCAACCTGGAGGGCTTCCTCGGCGAGGGCAATACGGCGGTGGATCTTACGGAGCTCGTCTACAACAAGACCATTCCCGGGGAGGGGGTCACGTTTGCGGAAAAAATGTATGACTCCGTTCTGGAGTCCAACCGCGACCCTTCGAGCACCGCGGAGGATCCGCACTACTATACGGCGACGTTTGCCTCGGGCATGACGGGCATCGCCTATAACGCGACCGTTCTTGAGAAGCTCGGCTTCGAAGAGCCCAACACGACGGAAGAGCTGTTCGCCATCTGCGAGCAAATCGCAACGGGCAAGGTGGATAAAACCGTTTACTCTTCGGATACGGCGTTCATCTCCTATGGCGTCTCTGCCTATGTGAACTATACCGTGGAAACGTGGTGGGCGCAGTATGAAGGGGCAGCAAACTATGCCAATTACTTCCGCGGGATCGACAGCGAAGGCAATCTGACGAGCGCGGTCGTCAATCAACAGGGCAAGCTGAAGGCGCTGGAAGCGACGGAGAAGATGATGTCTTACACCAATCTGGTCGCATCTGCCGAGCGCGACGCATACCGCCGCGCGCAGAACGAGGTCGTGCTCGGGACGGCGCTCTTTATGGCGAACGGCGACTGGTTCGATCTGGAAGAGCGCGACTTTGCCGCCAACGCGCCCGGCGCGGGCGAAGTGCGGCTGATGAACGCGCCCGTGCTGAGTTCTATCCGCGAAAAGACGCCCTCCATCCAAGATGACGCCACGCTCTCCCTCGTTGTGGAAGCGGTGGATAACGGCTGCAACACGGTGGCGGAAGCCGAGGCAAAGTATTCCGCGCTTGCAGGCAAGGGGATCAAGGAGGAGGATTTTAAGACCGTGCACGATGCGCGCATGCTCGTCTATTCCATCGGGCCGCGCCACAACATCGTTATTCCCGAGTGCTCTCCCGCCAAGGAGCTTGCGGCGGACTTCATCCTGTACATGGCGACGGATAAGTCGCTCGAGACGTATGCCTCCGTTACGGGCGGTGCGAGCCTTCCGTTCGATTACGACTATCAGCAGAACGAGACGCTCTGGAACAGCTTCTCCGCCATGCAGAAACAGCGCCTTACGCTGTTCAACGATCCCGACCTCAACATTATGCCCAACGTGGCAATGTACCCGCTCGTGCTGCGCGGCGGCTTCTCGCCGTGGGAGCCCTACGGCAACCCCGGGTATGAGTTCCTTACGAATAAATGGTCGGCAAAGGATCTCAACAATAAGATCATCGCATATTGGACGGAAAACAACAGTTCGCGCTTCAACACTGCCTGCGCGCAGGCGGGCATCCGTTAAACAATAAGGAGGGAAAATGATGAATAAGGTACGCTCAACAAAGCCGTTGTTGAAAGCGACGGCGTACATGCTTTCTGCGGCGGCGCTGCTTCTGCCTATCGGGAGCGTCATGCACGCGGAGGCGGAGACCGGCGCGGTGGACATCTGGTCCACATACGCGACGGAGAAGATCTTGCAGGATGCCGAGGGCAGCGAAAATGCCGTGCGCATGGAGCCGAAGGTCGCCGTATCCGCCTGCAAAGGGGAGTATGAGAGCACGCAGCTCATTCTCACGGCAAATCAGGATATCGCCGCCTACAACGTGGAGGTCTCCGACCTGACGGACGGGGCGGGGAACACGTTCGAAGCCGAGAATATCCTCGTCTATCACGAAAAGTATATCGAAGTGAAGTCGACGTTCGAAGGCAACGGCGCCGAGGCGGGCATGTATCCCGATGCGCTGCTTCCCATCGGCAAGGCGGTGGAATACGGCGAGAACACCATCGCTGCGGGGAACAATCAGGGGGTGTATATCACCTTCAACGTTCCCACGGACCAGGCGGCGGGGACGTATACGGGCACGATGAAGGTGACCTACGACGGCGCGCAATCGTCCGTCCCCGTTACGCTCAACGTCAACAACATTCTCGTCAGCCAGACGACGCACACGCAGTCCAAGTTCAACGTTACCTTCGGGCATTGGCTGGGCGAACTCAACAGCACGCAGGATATGCTCGATTCCTACATCTCCGTCATGGCGGAATACCGCATCTCTCCCGGGCTCATCATGACAGGCAACGACTCCAACTATACCGACGAGAGCATTGCGGAATATGCCAAAAAGGCGTATGACCTGTTGCAGGAAAACCCCAAGATGAGCACCTTCGCCGTGCCCACGCCCACGATGACGGACAGCGAGACGGGGCTTCCCACGCTGAACGGGACCATCTTCGGCAAGTACCTCAACGCCATCATCGACGTGGCGCTCGAAAGCTACGATGCGGAAAAGAAGACAGGGTTTGACCTCATGTCTTATGCCATCTGCACGGTGAGCATCATCGACGAGCCCGACCTCAACAACACGCTCGAGCGCGTTCCAGGGGTCGCAGAGCAGTTCGAGAGCGCGGTCTCGAATGCCAAGGCGCACCTCCAAGAGGCTGCCGCGGCAAAGGGGATCTCCACGGAGTTCGTGGAGGAGATCACCACCTCGCTCGAAAACTTCCCGCTCATCGTTTCGCTGACGACGACGTGGACGCCCGATACGGATACGCAGAAGATCATTACGGCGTGCCCGCTCATCAGCCTGTACGACAGCGCTTCGCAGCGCGAAGTGTATGCGCAGCAGCAACAGCGCTGGATCTACACCTGCAACCAACCGCACGCGCCCTATCCGACCTATCACATTGACGATACGCTCGCCTCTGCCCGTTCGTTGGGCTGGATGATGAGCGAGTACGATATCTCCGGCAATTTCTATTGGGCGGCGGATCTCTATCAGCAGTATGTGGGCAACGGCGCGTACCTTCCCATCGACGATTATTACGGCACGGCGGAGCGGTACGAGAACGCCAACGGCGACGGGTACCTGCTGTATCCCGGTGCGCCTTACGGCATGGACGAGCCGCTTCCCTCGCTGCGCCTCGAAGCCATCCGCGACGGGGCGGAGGAGTATGAACTCTGGTATGCCCTGCACGAGGCGTATGCGGGGAAGGGGTATGACTACGAGGATATTCAGCGCAAGGTCTCTTCGCTCATCTATCAGGGCGCGAAGGTCGTCTCTACGTCCGAGCGCGTGCAGCTTGCGCGCGAAGCCGTTATCCGCCTTTTGGAGCTCGCCGAAAGCCCGCTCTCCGTGGGCATCACCGGCGTGAAAGAGAACGGCACTTCGGTGACGTACACCGTAAAAGCGGCGGCGGGCAGCACGCTCACCGTTCCGGAGGGCGCGGGCACCGTTTCCGGCGCGAACGGCACATGGGATATTACGGTGGATACATCGAAGGCGGCGGCGCTTTCCTTCACCGTGAGCGGCGGCGGGCAGACGGAGAGCTTTACCCTTGCGGAGGGGAAGATCGCCATCCTCGATGCCGCGGCGCTTTCGGAGAGCATCGCGCAGGGCGGCGGCACGCTCAGCAAAGCCGTCGTCGACGGCAGCGGTTACGAGACGGATGCGAGCGTCCTCAAGCTCGATCTCGGCGCCGTGACGAATGCCAACCAATACGTTACGCTGAGCGGAAACGCCGTTGCGGCGATCGGCGCAGATACCAAGGCGGTCGTGCTCAACATTTACAACCCGACGCAGGATGAAATGACCTTCCGCGTGACGGCAAAGCTCTCGAACAGCAGCTACGGCGTTTCCGTTGCGAACGAGACGCTTGTGCCCGGTTGGAATGTGCTGGAGATCGCAGACATCTCGCAAACGGCGGGGGGGGGTACTATTCAGTCGCTCGGGCTGTACTTTACCGACCTCGCGGCGAATTACAGCGAAAAGACGGTCGTGTTCGGCACGATGACCGTATACGGATTTTAAGGGGGTGCGCAGATGAAAGTAAAATATGTATTGCTTGCGGGACTTCTTACCCTCTCGTGCGCGGCAGGCTTTGCAGGCTGCGCGAAAAAAGAAGAGACGCCCGATCCCGAGACGGTGCTCAAAGAGGACGTTCTCATCAACGGGTTTGAAGATTGGACGACCGATTTGCAGACGGCGCTCATCTACAACGATTTCGGCAGTGTCAGCCTGAATGCGGATAAGCAGTATGTGACGCAGGGCGAGCGCTCCGTGCGGCTCGATCCGCTCGGCGGGAAGTACGTTACTTCCTCTTCGCCCATCGTCATGTTCTCGCTCAAATCGGATACCCACGGGTTTGACTATTCCGATCTCTCCTACGCCGAGTATGTCACGTTCGATATCTACAACGCGCAGGACGGGGAGAAGACGGTCTATGCAGGGTTTGCATCGGATATCAGTGGGGTGACTTCGATCAACCGCGTCGGCGAAAAGAGCTTTACGCTCAGCCCCGGATGGAACGCATGCGAATTGCCCGTGGAAGCTTCGCTGCTTGCCATCGCGGGAGATCTTACCTCCGTGTACGGCGTTTACTTCCGCTTTGAAAGCGCGGGGAGCGCAAACGTCGTGGAGGAGGGCGAGGGCAGAACGCCGCGCTACTATCTCGATAATATGTGGCTCATCAAAAAGCCGGATCCCTCGGCAACCGACTTCGACGTGCCGCTGCGCGAGAACGAGATCGCCGACTTTGAGAGCCTGTGGCAGGGGTACATGTTCACCAACGATAACCCCGGGATCACGGAAGTCGTCGAGGCGGAGGACTTCGGGCTGACGGCGCCTTCGGGCAGCAAGGTGCTGCACGCCAAGTTCGGCGGAACAAATTCCGGAAATTGGCTGCAGATGGAAATTTCCTCCAAGCTGCTCAACAAGACGGCGCTGTTCGGCATGGATGCGGATACCGCAAAGAAGGCGTATATCTGCTTCGAAACGTACAACAATACTGAGTCTTCGGTCAATCTGGTGTTCGTTTACCGCACGCCCACGAGCCTGCTGCTCACGACCAACAACGAGTGTGCGCCGCATGCGTGGACGAGTTACGAGTATTGCGTTGCCGACCTGCTCGCCATCGAGAACGGCTTCCTGACGGCGATGGGCAACT
>CALVLO010000047.1 GCA_944338265.1 uncultured Clostridia bacterium | reverse complement strand
ACCTACTTCAAGACGCACCGCAAAGGGCAAAATCTCGACCGCGCGCACACGCAGTTCAAACTTGTAGACGAGATGCTCGCCGTCTTTCCCCAAATGCAGGCGGCTGTCAAATGAAACTGCAAGAAAATAAAACGTATTATTTGCACGAGAACATGACGGGAGAAGAGAGCTTGGAGTGCCGCTTCTCCTGTCTGTTCGGCGAACGGGAGGCGGAGTTCTTTTTCGCCGTCAAGGATGATGAGCTCGTCAGCCCGTATGAGCGGGACAACGAGGATATTTGGAAGGGCGACGCGGTGGAGGTGTTTCTTTCTCCCCGCGGCGACCTTACCCGCTACTACGAGCTGGAAGTCTCGCCCTTCGGCGTGCGCTTTTGGGGCGAGGTCTGCAACAAAGACGGGGAAGGCAGCGCGCTGCGTCTTGTAAAACTTGCGCCGCCCTTTACGGCGGAGACTGCGCGCACGGAAGGGGGGTATACGGTGCATATCCGCCTGCCGCTCGAGGCGCTCAAAGGGTGGGATAAAAGCAAGATGCGGCTGAATGCCTTCCGCCTCGATAAGCGCCTGAGCGGAGAGCAGCGGCTGTATGCGCTCAATCCCACGCGCCGCCCGACCTTTCATTGCACGGCTTGTTTGATCGGGATGGATGATGCGCCGAAGAGCAATAAATCCCGTTGAAACTTGCAAAAATAAGCTTTCGCAGAGTATTATGTCAGGCATAATACTCTGTTTTTTTGTAAAAAACGGCTATTTTCCCGTGACGCGGACGGCGATAGAGGCGATGAGGAGCACACTTCCCGTAACAAGATAATAGACGGGATAGATGGCGAAAAGGCTCATAACGAGCAGCAGGAGCCCGCTCACAAAGAAGGGGCGCGCGCTGCGGCGGGAGAATGCGGCGCGCAGTTTTGTCTTTGCCGTGCGCCGCGGGATATCGCCGCAGATGAGTTTTTCCGGGATGCAGCCCGTGCGTGAGAGAAGGGCGTATGTCTCGTCGCCGTCCATCACGCTGCGCCCGAAGGAAGTAAGCAGCTTTTCCGCCTCCGCGGTAAGCGCGTTGCAGGCGAGTTCAAAGGGGGCGCTGCCGTACCGTTTGAGCAGGGCGGCTGCCGCGTCGGCGGAGAGGGGCTGCATCGTGTACATGGGGATGAGGGGCACGCCGTCGCGGGCGAGGGCATCCTTCTCGCAGTGCGCCGTCTGCCCGTCTTTTACGAGTGCTTCCAGGAGGAGGGCGCGCACACGTTCGTCCCGTTCAAGGGCGAGGTGCAAGAGCACGGCATCCCGCTTTTCGCTCTCCTGCTTGGAGAAAAGGCGCTTCGTCCGCCGCAGAAAAAAGAGGCAGTACAGCCCGCCGCCCGCCGCGAGGGCGAGGAGAGTCGCCGCCGTCATGCACACCCAGGTATCGGCGCGCAGATAGCGCAGGATGCCTACGGCGAGCAGCCACGTCGCGGCGCTGTAACAGAGGACGTCCGTCCAAAGCGTAAGGGGGAATTTCCGCATATACGGATTTTTGCCCCTTTTTTTCAAATTAAACTTGCAAAGGCGAAAAAAGTATTGTATAATATCCGCATGAAGATGGCGATTTTCGGGGGTTCGTTTGACCCCGTTCACAGCGAACATGTGCGCTATGTGCAGGCGGCGAAGGCGGTCCTCGGGCTGGATAAGGTGTTCATCGTGCCCTCGCGCATCGCGCCGCATAAGGCGTTCGGCGCAGCGGCTTCGGGGGAGGATCGCTTCGCCATGTGCGAACTTGCCTTCCGCAACCTTCCCTATGCGGAAGTGAGCGACTGCGAGCTGCGCGCGGAGGGGACGAGCTACTCCTACCTCACCTGCCGCCGCTTTAAGGCGCTCTATCCCGAGGCGGAGCTCTACTTCCTCGTCGGGGCGGATATGCTCGAAGATTTCTTTACATGGAAGCGCCCGGAGGAGATCCTCGCCAATGCGACGCTTGTCGCCTGCGGGCGGGAGGGGGGCGATCCCGCCGCGCTGCACGGGCGCTTCACTGCGCGCTTCCGCAGGGATTTTATCGCCGTGCCCTTCCGCGGGGAGGCGGTCTCCTCGCATGCGCTGCGCGTCGATCTCGCCTTCCGCAAACCTACGCCCGATCTCGACGGGGCGGTGCGGTGGTACATCGAAGAAAACCACCTCTATCGTCATCCTGCCATTGCGCCCGCGCTCTCGCTCGAAAAGCCCGCGCGCAGGGAACACAGTTACCGCGTGGCGCGGATGGCGGTGGCGCGCGCCCGCTCCGTCGGCGTGGCGGAGGGGAAGGCGCTGCTCGCCGCGGCGCTGCACGACTGCGCCAAATATGTGCCACTCTCCTCGCCGCTCTTGGAAGATTTTACCCCGCCCGAGAATGTGCCGCAGCCCGTGCTGCATCAGTTCGCGGGGGCGTATCTTGCGCGGCACGCCTTTGGCATCGAAGAGGAGGATGTGCTCGATGCCATCCGCTATCATACTTCGGGAAAGGCGGAAATGGGGCAGCTTGCAAAGCTCATCTTCCTTGCCGATATGTTGGAGGAGGCGCGTGCGTTCGAAGGGGTGGACCGGCTGCGGGCACTCTTTTGGGAGGATTTGGATGCCTGCTTTTACGAGGCGCTCAAAGAGCAGGTCGTGTACCTGCGCGAGGCGGGTAAGCCCGTCTATCCGCTCACGCAAGAGGCGTATGAATACGAAAAAAGCCGCCGAAACGGCTGATTTTACATGATTGCATAGTAGTATGTCACGCATACTACTCTCAAAAAGCAAAAAATAAGGAGTTTTTTATGGAAGGATATCAACTTGCCCGCGCTTGCGCCAAGGCACTTTCGGAGAAGAAGGCACAGGACATCGTCATTTTGGATGTGCACGAGCAGACCGTCGTTTGCAGCTATTTCGTCATTGCAAGCGGCAGAAGCACCACGCAGGTGCGTGCGCTCGGCGAAGCCGTTGAAGAGAAGCTGGAAAAGGAAGCAAATCTCTCTCCCGTCCGCAAAGAGGGGCTGCGCGAAGGGCGTTGGGGCGTCATCGATTACGGCGACGTCGTCGTGCACGTCTTCAACGAGGAATCCCGCCTCTACTACTATCTGGAGCGGCTGTGGGATTCGGGGCGCAACGTCGAGCATTACGAGGACTGAGAAGAGGATGACGGATGAGGCGCTGCGCGCGCTGATCGGGCGCATGCTCCCCGCGGGGGCAGACAGCATTTCGCCCCGCCTGCGGGAGGAGGACGGCTCCGTCTACGAAGGCGTCTGGGAGGTCGCGGCGGGCGGCGCGCGCTACATTCTCAAACGCGCGAAGGAAAAGGAGGCGGAGGTGTACCGCGCCTTTTTCAAAACGCCGCGCCCGTATGTGCCTGCGGTGTATGCCTCCGCGCAGCAGGACGGGGCGGAGTATCTCCTCATGGAGTATGTTTCTGGGGAGAATTTGCAGCGCTGCACGCGCGCGAAGCTGGATGCGGCGGTGGATGCGCTTGCGCAGATGCAGGCGGATTTTTGGCAAAATTCCTCGCTTGCCGAGGCGGGGCTCTGTTTTGCGGAGAGCTTTGCGCAGCGGAAAAAGCGCAGGAACTTTCTCGGTTCTGCGCTGCTCGAAAAGCATTACGACGCATATCTCGCCCTGTACGAACGCCTGCCGCGCACGCTCTGCCATGACGATCTGCTGCCCTTTAACGTCATTGTCTCTGCGGGGCGCGCCGTGCTGATCGATTGGGAAGCGGGCGGGATCTTGCCCTATCCGGCATCGTTTGCGCGGCTCGTCGCACACGGGAGGGCGCACGGCGAGCTGTTCCGCATGACGCCCGCGCAGCGCGCATATGCCGCCGAACGCTATTTTGGCGCTTTTGCCGCGCGGCACGGGATCGCCCGCGCCGATCACGCATACGCGCTCTCGTACTTTCTCTTTTCCGAGCTGTGCGAGTGGGTGTTCATCGGCAACCGGTACGGAAAGGAGGATAACGCCTATTATCCGCGCTATTTGCGTGCCGCGCTGAAAGCGGCGCGGGTGCTGGAAGGGGGCGGCTTGCTCATTTGAAGTTGATGCGCTTGGGTTCGGTATACTCCGTCCTCGGGCGCTTTTTTTTGCGTTCCACCAAAAAGTAGACGGGCTCGGCTTCCGGCTTTTCCTTGGGCGGGGGCGCGGGCGGGAGTTTTTTTGCGAGCGTGCGGTAGCCGATGCGCGCGAGCTTTATCCCGTGTACGATGACGATGCAGGCGAGGAGCGCCGCTGCCGTATACAGCGCGCCCTGCCCCTGAACGGAGAGTAACAGCATACAGAGATGCTATCACATTCCCGCCGTCGGAAAATGAAAGATATCGTCGCATCTTGCGCTTTTCCGCCGTCTTGCCTCTGCGCGGAAAAAGTCGCTTTGTGAAAAGTTTGCGGGAAAAGGCCGCCAGCGGGCAGAAAATCTGAAATCATGGGCAAAATCGCTTTGAGATTTTCGGAAAATATTGTAAAATAGTCGGGTCGAATATAAAATATAGGCGCGCCCGCGCGAGCGGGCTGCGGGAAACGGAGTTGGACCTATGGGATTGATCGGTTATCTGAAGAACGGCGACAGCCGCAAGAGCCTGAAAAAACTCAACAAGATGGCATCCATGGTGGAGGCGCTCGCCCCCAAGTATGAGCCGATGACGGACGCCGAGCTCAAGGCGCAGACGGGCGTTTTGAAGGAGCGCCTGCAAAAGGGCGAGACGCTCGACGATATTCTCTACGATGCCTTTGCCGTTTTGCGCGAGGCGAGCTGGCGCGTGCTCGGCATGCGGCACTTCCATGTGCAGATCGTCGGCGGCATCTGTCTCTTCCAAGGGCGCGTCGCCGAGATGAAGACGGGCGAAGGCAAGACGCTCGTCGCAACCCTTCCCGCCTATCTGGAGGCGCTCTCGGGGCGGGGCGTGCACGTCGTCACCGTCAACGATTACCTCGCCCGCCGCGATGCGGAGTGGATGGGGAAGGTGCATAAGTTCATGGGGCTCACGGTGGGCGTCGTCGTGCCCGGCATGGACGATAACCAAAAGCGCGCCGCCTACGCCTGCGATATCACCTACGGCACCAACAACGAGTTCGGCTTTGACTATCTGCGCGATAACCTCAAAAACGATTTGAAGCTGATGGTGCAGCGCGAGCTCAACTTTGCCATCGTCGACGAGGTGGACTCCATCCTCATCGACGAGGCGCGCACCCCCCTCATCATTTCGGGCAAGGGGGAGCGTTCCTCCGAGCTCTACGAGAAGGCGGATAAGTTCGTCCGCACCCTTACGGGCGGCTATGACGACGAGCTCAAGGAGCTCGAAGATGCCGCCCGCCGCAAAAAGAAAAATTCGGGCGCGCAGAAGGTCGCCGCCGCCGAGGCGCTCAATTGGGATTTCGTCGTCGAGCGCAAGGAAAAGCAGGTGCACCTCACCGAGTACGGCGCCGAAAAGGCGGAGCGCTACTTCGGCGTGGAGAGCATTGCAGATGTCGCCAACGCCACCCTCAATCACCATATCCAGCAGGCGCTCAAGGCGCATAAGCTCTTCCATTTGGGCGAGCAGTATCTCATTTTGGATGGCGAGATCGTCATCGTCGATGAATTTACCGGCCGCAAGATGATCGGCAGGCGCTATTCGGACGGTCTGCATCAGGCGATCGAAGCCAAAGAGGGCGTGAAGGTGCGCGAGGAGAACAAGACGTATGCCACCATCACCTTCCAAAATTATTTCCGCCTTTACCGCAAGCTTTCGGGTATGACGGGTACGGCAAAGACGGAGGAGGGCGAGTTCCGCACCATCTACGCGCTCGACGTCATCGAGATCCCCACCAACAAACCCGTCCGCCGCGAAGATCAGCACGATCGGATCTTCGCCACCGTCGAGGGCAAAAAGAAAGCCATCGTGCGCGAGATCGTCGAGCGGCACGAGAAGGGGCAGCCCATCCTTGTGGGTACCGTCTCCGTCGATAGGTCGGAGGAGATCTCCCGCCTGCTCATCCGCAACGGCGTCAAGCACAGCATCCTCAACGCGAAGAACCACGAGCGCGAGGCAGAGATCGTCGCGCAGGCGGGGCGTCTCGGCGCGGTGACCATCGCCACCAACATGGCGGGGCGCGGTACGGATATCCTGCTCGGCGGCAATCCCGAGTACCTTGCCAAAAAGCGCCTGCGCGAAGAGGGCGTCGAGCACGAGATCATCGAACTTGCGACCTCCTTTGTGGAACTTACCGAAGAGCAGGCAGACGTAAAGGCGGTGCGCGATCGGTACAACGAGCTGTATGCTTCCTACAAGGCGCAGACGGACGAGGAAAAGAAGCGGGTCATCGAGGCGGGCGGTCTGTGCATCATCGGTACCGAGCGGCACGAATCCCGCCGCATCGATAATCAGCTCCGCGGCAGATCGGGGCGCCAGGGCGATGCGGGCGTCTCCATCTTCTTCCTCTCGCTCGAAGACGACCTGATGGTGCGCTTCGGCGGCGAACGCATGAAGCGGATCTACGGGATCAGCAAGATGGCGGAGGATGAGTGCCTCGAATCCAAGCTCCTCACCCGCCTCATCGAATATGCGCAGAAGCAGATCGAGGGCAGGAACTTCGGCATCCGCAAAAACGTGCTCCAATACGACGACGTCATGAACCAGCAGCGCACCATCATGTATGCGGAGCGCATGCGCGTCATCCGCGGCGAAAACGTGCACGAGCAGGTTTTGAAGTATATCCCCGGTTATGTGGAGGGCGTGGTGCGCGAGGCGGTGAATGCCGACGACGCGCCCGAAAAGTGGAGCGAAGACGATCTCAACGCCGCGCTCGAGCGCTATCTCCTGCCCGAGGGCACCCATTTCGTCACCCGCGAGAAGCTCGAAAAGTGGGATCTCGACATTGCGCTCAAAAAGATCTCCAAAAAGACGGAGGATTGCTACGAGGAGAAGATCAGGCGCATCCACGAAGAGATGCCCATGATCGATTTCGGGCGCATCGAACGCGATGTGCTCCTCTCCTTCGTCAACAACAATTGGATCGACCATATCGACGCGATGGATCAGCTCCGCAAGGGCATCGTCCTGCGCGCCTACGGGCAGACCGATCCCGTGATCGCCTACAAGCAAGAGGGCTTTGCGATGTTCGATGAGATGGTCGAGCGCATTCAGGAGCGCACCATCCGCTTCCTGCTCAAATGCAGCATCCGTGCCGAGCAGCGCCCCGTGCAGCGCATCTTCCCGTCCCGCCCGCAGCAGGCGCAGCCCGCGCAAAACGGCGGGCAGGGAGGCGGACAGGGCGAGCCGCCCGCACCGCCTGCGCAGCCTGCAGGCAATGCCCCCGCGGCGGCGCAAGCTGCGCCCGTCGGCGGCGAGGCACTCCCCAAGGCGGTGGACGTGGATACGCTGCACACGAGCGGCGAAAAGAACTTTAATCCCGCGACCATGAAAAAAGAGAAGAAGGTGGGTCCCAACGATCCCTGCCCCTGCGGCAGCGGATTGAAGTATAAGAAGTGCTGCGGGAAACCGTACTAACATATTCACGAATTTCTTTTTGAACTGACAAAAAGAAATTCCGTGAGGAGAAAGGAAAACCCCGCGGTCGCTTTTGCTCTGCGCGCGGTTGTCTCGGCGGCACCAAGGCGGTGTGCCGCCTCGGTCACGAAATTGCCCTTGATATGGCAATTTCTCAGTTCGCGCATACGCCGAAGCCCCACAGGGGCTGTACTTCGGCTACGCTCGTGCGCCGCTTCGCGTCGGACGGCATAACGTACGCGCTCACCTCGGCGGCGATGGATAGCAACAATATAACATCGCCGCCTTCACTCTTTTAAATATGTACCGCAGCAATCACGAAAATATTTTTGCAGAAAAGATTTTCGTAAAGAGGAGCGACAGGCGTAAAAAGTGCGGCGTTCGGCTTAGCCGAATGACCACAAAATGCGCCTTGTCGCGACGAGCGCAGGTATGCGCAAATGTGGGGCGCGGGCGGAGGCATAGCCTCCTTGCGCGAGTAAATAGAACGGGTTTTACACTTTTTCGGAAAGAAGGCACTTCATTTTCAGAACATAAGGAAATATATGTTTAAAGCAGATGATTACAGGTTAAAAATCAAAGAGCTTGAAGAGACGCTCGGCGAGGCGAAATACGCCCTCGATATCGATAACCGCTACGAGCAGCTCAAAACGCTGAAAGCCGAGCAGGAAGATCCCGCCGTGTGGCAGGATCTCGAGCGCTCTGCAAAGATCGGGCGGGAGATCTCCTCCATCGAGGGCAAGATCAACGCCTACGAAAAGGGCAGAAAGGCGCTCGACGATGCGGGCGAGATCATCGATCTCATCGAGGAGACGGGCGAAGAGGAGCTCGTTTCCGAGCTCGATAAGATGCTCTCCGCCGCAGAAAGGGACATCGAAGATATGCGCATCCGCGCGCTTCTGCGCGGCAAGTACGATGGTTCCAACGCGCTGATGGCGCTGCACGCAGGCGCGGGCGGCACCGAGGCGTGCGATTGGTGCCAGATGCTCTACCGCATGTACTGCCGCTATGCCGAAAAGAACGGTTTTAAGGTGACGGAGATCGACCGCCTCCCGGGGGATTCCGCGGGACTCAAATCGGTGGACTTTAAGGTGGAGGGCGAAAACGCCTACGGCTATCTGAAGGCGGAGATCGGCGTGCACCGCCTCGTGCGCATCTCGCCCTTCGATGCCAACAAGCGCCGCCAGACCTCCTTCGCCTCCGTCGAGGTCATGCCCGAAGTGGACGACGAGGGCGAGATCGAGATCAAAGATGAGGATATCCGCATCGACGTATACCGCTCTTCGGGTGCGGGCGGGCAGAAGGTCAACAAGACGGAGACCGCCATCCGCATCACGCACTTCCCGACGGGCATCGTCGTCACCTGTCAGAACGAGCGCAGCCAGCTGCAAAACAAGGAGATGGCGTTCAAGTATCTCCGCAGCAAATTGCTCGAAAAGCAGATCGAGCAGCGCATGGCGGAGGAAGCGGCGCTCAAAGGGGAGACCAAGAAGATCGAGTGGGGCTCGCAGATCCGCTCCTATGTGTTCTGCCCGTATACCCTCGTCAAAGATCACCGCACGGGCTACGAAATGGGCGATGTGCAGGCGGTCATGGACGGCGAAATTCAGGGGTTTATTATCGACTATCTGAAAAAGTCTTGATTTTTGTCTCGGATATGCGGCGCAATACGGCGTTATGCTGCGGCAAGTCTCGGTCACTTACGGTTGAGTAAGCTCCCTCGGCTTTTCCTCGCATGCCTTGTCTTGCTTGCATCTCCAAGACAAAACAAAGCGGAACCGTGCGGCGCAATACGGCGTTATGCAGCAGCAAGCTTCGGTCGCTTGCACCTGCGTGATTTTGTAAAATACCAAGCATGATGAATTTTACTCCCAAACAAAGCCCGCTCATTTTGGGCATTGAGTCCTCCTGCGACGAGACGGCGGCTGCCGTCATTCGCGGGAGGGAACTTTTATCGGACGAGATCGCCTCTTCCGCGGCAACGCAGGCAAAGTTCGGCGGCGTCGTTCCCGAGATCGCTTCCCGCGCCCACGCCGAAGCCGTGGACGAGGTCGTCGCGCGCGCCCTGCGCAATGCGGGCGTGAAGAAGGAGGAGCTCGATGCCGTCGCCGTCACCTACGGCGCGGGGCTCTTGGGTGCGCTCCTCGTCGGGCTCTCGTTCGCCAAAGGGTTTTCTTACGGGCTGGGCATTCCGCTCATCGGGGTCGATCATATCCGCGGGCATCTTGCCGCGGCGTATCTGGAAGATGCGTCGCTTGAACCGCCCTTTCTCACACTGCTTGCGAGCGGCGGGCATACCGCCATTTTGTATACGGAGCGCGCCGATGCGTTCCGCGTGCTCGGCGGCACGTTGGACGATGCCGTCGGCGAGGCGTTCGATAAGGTCGCCCGCGTGCTCTCGTTGCCCTACCCGGGCGGTCCCCATGTGGAGGCGCTCGCGCGGGAGGGGAGGGCGGTCGTCCCCATGCCGAAAATGCTGAAATCCCGCGGCGGGTACGACTTTTCTTACAGCGGGCTCAAGACGGCGGTCATCAATTATGTGCACACCAAGGAGCAGAAGGGCGAGGCGTGGAGCCGTGCGGATGTTGCCGCATCCTTCCAGAGCGCCGCGCTCGATATCCTCGTGCAAAAGACGGTGGAGGGCGCGCGCGAGACGGGCGCAAAGATGGTGACGGCGGGCGGCGGCGTGGTCGCCAACGGGTACCTGCGTGAGCGGCTTGCGGCAGTATGCAAGGAGACGGGGCTCAGGCTCGTCCTTCCCGCCAAAAAACATTGCACGGATAACGCCGCCATGATCGCCGCCGAGGGCTTGGTGCAGTACCGTTTGGGGCGTTTTTCGCCGCTTACCATCAATGCCGAGGCGAGCATTCCGCTCGTGCGCGGCTGACAAGATAAAATTGCCGCATGGATAAAATTTTTTGCCG
>CALVLO010000046.1 GCA_944338265.1 uncultured Clostridia bacterium | reverse complement strand
CGAGAGCCCGCTGTGCAAAATGGCGGCTGCCCGCTGAAAGCGCGCGCGCAGCTGCGAGAGCATCTGCGGCGTGAGCGAGATCTCCGGCACGAGGAAGATCGCCGTCTGCCCGCGGCGCAGCGCCTCGGCGATGAGGGTGAGGTAGATCTCCGTCTTCCCGCTCCCCGTTACGCCATGCAGAAGGGTGACCGTCTTCTCCGTCTCCCCGATGCGCGCCACCGCCGCCGCCTGCGCGGGCGTGAGCTTGCGCGCCGTATGCTCCCCCTCCACGCCGCGGTAGGGATCGCGGAAGGAGCGCCGCTTTTCGAGGACGACAGCGCCCTTTTTCACGAGCGCATTCACCGCCGAAGAGAACATCTTGCGCAGCAGCGCGGCGTCCGTTTCGCCGTTTTCGCGCAGGAACTGCAAACACGCCGCCTGCTGCGGCGCGTTTTTTGCGGGGGGCATGTCCGCGGCAAGGCGCGCAAAGGTGCGGTACGTCTCCCCCACCTTGCCCGTGCGCATCTCGGCGGGCAAAAAGAGGCGCAGCACCAGCGCCAAGGGCACGCGGTAGCGCAGCGCCATCTTGCGGGCAAGGGCGAGGCACTCCTCGTTGAGCGCGGGGAAGTCCTCCTCCGCGCGGTAGATCTTTTTCAGCTTTCCCGCGGGGAAGTCGCTCGTCTCTTTCACGCGCATCACAAAACCCGTCGCCGCACTTCTCCCGAAGGGAACGGCAACGCGCGTCCCCGCCAAAACGGGGAAGTCGCAGCGATAGTCGAAGATCTTATCGACGTCGCTGTGCGCAATGTCTACGATGACCTCGCAAATCATGTCCGCTTACGCAAAAAGAAGCCCCGAGGCGGGGCTGTGTTCCGAACGGATGCGCGCTCAGTCGTGCGCGATGGTGACCTTTCCGTTCATGATCTCCTGGCAGGCGAGGACGATCTCCTTCTGCTTGCCGGGGAGCTCGGTCACGCCCGTGGACTGCATCTGTTCGATGATCTGCCGCGTGCGCTTGGAGACCGCCACGCACAGTTCGTAGCGGCTCGCAGGATTTTCGTTGGTGCCGAGTTTGCGGATGAGTGCATCCACCGAAGGCTCGTTGATCATATTATTTCTCCTTTTCTTTGCGGATGATTTCCTGGATTTTCGCCTTGGTGAGGCGGGAATCGTCGTTGACGAGAACGTAGTCGTAAAGGTGCGCCTGTTCGAGCTCGTAGCGGACGCGGCGGAGGCGGCTCTCGCGCTCCTCCTCCGTCTCCGAGCCCCGCCCGGAGAGGCGCTTTTCCAGCTCCTCCATCGAGGGCGGCGTCACCATCACGAGCACGGCGCGCTCGGGCATCAGGCGCTTGGCGTTGAGCGCGCCCACCACGTCGATCTCCAAAAGGACGGAGCGCTCCTTGAGCTGCCGCTCCACAAAGGAGCGCGGCGTGCCGTAAAAGTTGCCGAAGTGCTCGTCGTACTCCAAAAAGTCGTTCTCCAAAATGCGGTTTTGAAATTCCTGCCCGCTGATGAAGAAGTACTCCCTGCCGTTCTGCTCCCCTTCGCGCGGGGCGCGCGTCGTGCAGGAGACGGACTTGACGAGGTTTTTGTCCTCTTCAAGAAGATAGTTGACGATCGTCCCTTTGCCGACGCCGGAGGGCCCCGAGAGGACGAGGAGGATATTTCTCATAGCGCTTCCTTCATGTTTGAATTGCCCGGTTCAAAAAGAGATCCGTAAACTTATTCCAGATTTTGAATTTGCTCGCGCACCTTTTCGATCTCGTTTTTCATCTCGAGCGCGAGCGAAGTCACAACCTGATCGTTGGATTTGGAGCACACCGTGTTGCATTCGCGGTTGAGCTCCTGCACCAAAAAGTCGAGCTTTCTGCCCACTTGCGCCTCGCCGCAGATGGCGTAAAACGCCTTGGCGTGCGCCCCGAGGCGGGTGAGCTCCTCATCGATGCTGCACTTATCGGCAAACACCGCCGCCTCCGTTAAGATGCGCGTCTCCTCCGCCTTGCCCGCAAGGTATTCTTGGATGCGCTCGGTGAGCTTTTTGCGGTACTCCGCCGCAACGAGCGGCGCGCGGGCGGCGATCTGCGCCGTAAGTGTTTCGATGATCTTCATGCGGGAAAGAAGGTCTTTTTTCAGCCGCTCCCCTTCGGCGCGCCGCATGGCGGCATGGCTGCAAAGCGCCTCTTCGAGCGCGGTTTCGAGCGCCCGCTCGAGCACCTCGTCCGCGCCGCCGCTCTCCTCCGCGCGCACCACGTCGGGCAGGCGGAGATAAAAGGAGAGCGAAACATCGTCTTTAAGGTCGGGGAAGGCAGCTCGCAGCGCCTCTGCCGCCGCATAATAGCCGCGCGCGGCATTGAGATCGACCGCCATCGCCCGCTGCTTTTCGCGCTTATCGGTATAGCTCACGAACACATCGACGTGCCCGCGGGAGATATGCCGCCGCACGGCTGCGCGGATTTTCTCCTCCTGTGCGAGAAAGATGCGCGGGCTCTTGACGGCAACGTCGAGAAAGCGGTTGTTCACCGATTTTACTTCCGCCGTGAGTTCGACGCCATCGGCTTTATACGTTCCCTTGCCGTACCCCGTCATGCTCAGCAATGCAGTGTTCCTCCCAAAGGCGCCCTTGCGCCGTTTTCCACATTATACCACGCGGGCGCGCATATTTCAAGCACTTTCGCCCAAAATTTCGCCTGCGCGGCGGAAGGGCGTCGCTCAGCCGCCGAGGATGGCAAGAAATTCCGCCTCATCGATGATGCGGATGCCCTTTTCCTGCGCCTTTTTGAGCTTGCTTCCCGCGCTCTCGCCCGCAACAACGAGCGTCGTCTTGCCCGTGACGGCGCTCTGCGCCGTGCCGCCTTCCGCCTCGATGCGCCTTTGCGCCTCGGGGCGGGGCATGGACGCAAGGCTCCCCGTGAGCACGACGTACTCACCCGCAAACTTCCCCTCCGAGGGGCGCGCAGGCGCGCTCGGGCACACGCCCGCCGCTTTGAGCCGCGCAAGTTCCGCCCTGTTCTCCTCGTCTGCAAAATAGCGGATGATATTGTTTGCCGTCACCTCGCCGATGTTCTCCATGGCGACGAGCTCCTCCAAGGTGCGTGCCGCGACCGCTTCCACGCTGCCGTATGCGGCAAGATCGCGCGCTGCCACCCTGCCGATGCCCTCAATGCCGATGGCGTACAAAAAGCGCTCGAGCGGCATCTCCTTGCTCTTTGCGATGGCAGAAAGCAGGTTTTGTATCTTCCTTTCTTTGAAGCCCTCGAGCCCCGCAAAGCTCTCCGCGGTGAGAGCGTACAGGTCGGAAAAGCGCCTTACGCCGCGCGCTTCAAACAGGAGCGTGAGCGTCGCCTCGGACATGCCCTCCACGTCCGCCGCGTTCTTGGAGCAGTAGTGCGTGAGCTTTTGCACGATGCGGGGCGGGCAGGCGGGATTGGTGCAAAAGAGGTTGGCGCCCACCTCCTCGACGGGCGCGCCGCAGGCGGGGCAGACGGCGGGCTTTTGCACGGGCACGCTCCCCTCGGTATGCGCCACGGCGCCCAAAATTTCGGGGATGACCTCGTTGGAGCGGCGCACGAGCACGCGCGAGCCGACCTTCACATCCTTGCGCGTCAGATCGCCGAAGTTGTTGAGGGTGGCGCGGCGCACCGTCGCCCCCGCCAACAGAACGGGCGTGATGAGCGCGAGCGGCGTGAGCTTTCCCGTGCGCCCCACCTGCCAGCGCACCGCCTCCACCGTCGCCTCCGCCTCCTCGGCTTCGAATTTGTAAGCGATCGCCCAGCGGGGGAACTTATCCGTATACCCCATCTCGGCGCGCACCGCCTCGGCGTTGACTTTCACGACGGCGCCGTCCGTCAGAACGTCGATCTTCTTGCGCTCCACCTCGATCTCGTCGATGGCGGCGCAGATCTCTTCGAGCGAGGCGCACCGCACAAAATACGGGTACGTCTTAAACCCCTCGCGGCGCAAAAACGCCATCGCCTCCTCCTGCGAGGAAACGGGATCTTCACTCATATAGTTGACGTCGTAAAACAAGATCTCGGGATGGCGCGCCGCCGTCGCCGCGGGGTCAAGATTGCGGATGGCGCCCGCCGCCGCATTGCGCGCGTTTTTCAGTTGCTCCGCGGGATGCGCCGCGTTGTACTTTTCGAGCACGGAAAGACGGATGACCGCCTCGCCGCGCACCTCGAGCGTGCCCTTGTAGGAGATGGCGAGCGGGAAGGAATGGAGGGTGAGCACCTGCGCGGTGACGTCCTCCCCCTCCACGCCGTTGCCGCGCGTCGCCGCGCGGACGAACGCGCCGTTTTCATAGGTGAGGCAGACGGTGAGCCCGTCAAACTTGTACTCCACGGTAAATTCGGCGGCGGGATCGACCTTCTGCACCCGCGTGACGAAGGCGGCGAGCTCATCTTGCGTGACCGCCTTGTCGAGGGAATAGAGCCGCGCGATATGCGCATGCCGCGCAAATCCCTTTACGGGCTCGCCCCCCACGCGGCGGGTGGGCGAATTTGGCAGACGCACACCCGTCGTCCGCTCCAACTCTTTGAGCTCATCGTAGAGCGCATCGTACTCCCTGTCTGAAACGCTCGGCGCATCGAGCACATAGTACTCATGCGCCCAACGGTTGAGAATGGTCACAAGCTCATACATTCTGTCCATATATGCCCTCCATACGCTTCGTCAAAACTTCCTCCCCACCCCTTGCCTCCCTCTTAGAGGGAGGTGCCGCTGCCGCGCTCCATTCCCTTGCCTCCCTCTCCGAGGGAGGTGCCCCGTAGGGGCGGTGGGAGTTCCCCGCCCCCCTTAACGCGGCAACGCCGCTTTAAGGGGGGATGTCGCGTCAGCGACAGGGGGGATTTCCGCCCCCCATCACACTTGTTTTCAGAGGGGACGTCGCCGCATCCGCGGCGACAGGGGGGGATCCAAAAGAACCCTACCGACTCATATGATCTCCAACGGCGCAAACGACGCGGCAAGATCTTTATTGCCCGCCTTTTCAAAATTGACGGTAACGATGACGTTGCTCCCCGCGCCGCGCATTGCCGTCACGGTGCCGTCGCCGAAGCGCGCGTGCCGCACACGCATACCGACTTGGAACTTCGCGCCGTCCTGCTTGGCGGAGGGTTGCTGCACGCCCGTGTTGCCCGCATTGCCGAAGCGGACATGGGTCGCCGATTTTGCGCCGTCCCCCTCGCCGCCTCGGACATGGGTGGGCTGCATGGGCTTTCCCGTGCCGAAGGTACGGTAGCCCTCGTCCCCCTTAGCGCCATAGCCGAACGCCGAAGCCCGCCCCACATAGGTATTGCGCGCGCGGGCGCCGTAGCCATAGCCGCCCCCGCCGTATGCGCCCGTATAGTCGCCCGAATAGCGCGGATAGGCAGCCTCGCGCGGGATGCCAAGCTCCCCTTCGAGCTCGTTTACAAACAGCGAGCGCATCGTGGGCTCCCGCCGCCCGTAGAGATAGCGGCTGCGCGAACGGGTGAGGAAGAGCCGCTCCTTCGCCCGCGTAATGGCAACGTACATGAGCCGCCGCTCCTCCTCGAGCGCAACGGGATCGTCCGCCGCCCGCGAGGTGGGCATGACGTTCTCTTCCAACCCCACCAGAAAGACGCAGCGGAACTCCAGCCCCTTCACGGCGTGGATGGTCGCCACCGTCACATAGTCCCCATCGTCCATCTCATCGGTATCCGAATAGAGGGTGATCTGCTGCAAATAATCGGAGAGCGTCGCATCCTCGTTCATGCGCGTAAATTCGTCGACGGAGTTGGCAAACTCCTCAATGTTGGCGCGCTTGGTCACGCTCTCGTCCGTGCCGTCGGCATACTGTTCGAGCATGCCGGACGTCGCGATGAGCCGATGGGTGAGCTCGCTCACGGGCAGCGCCTGCGCATCGATGACGAGCGCGCGGATATAATCGCCGAACGCCCTGAGCTTCCCCTTCACGCCCGCACTGAGCGGGAGGCGCTCCGCATCCATCACTGCCTCGTAGAGGGGCACGTCCTCCGCCTCCGCATATTGCAAGAGCGACTGCACCGTCTTATCGCCGATGCCGCGGCGGGGCACGTTGATGATGCGCAACACGGCTTCGCTGTCAAAGGGATTGGCGGCGACGCGCAGATAGGCGAGGATATCCTTCACCTCCTTGCGCTCGAAGAACTTAAAGCCGCCGAACACCTTGTAGTTGATATTGTATTTTGCAAATTCCTGCTCAAAGGAACGGGTGAGCGCGTTGATGCGCATCAGGATGGCAAAATCGGAGAGCCGGTACCCCTGCCGCCTGAGCTCGGCGATGGTGCGCACGCAGTAGAGCGCCTCCCCCGCCTCCTCTTCCGCCTCGAAATAGACGGGCTTTTCGCCCTCCTCCGCATCCGTCCAGAGCTCTTTCCCCTTGCGCCGCACGTTGTGCGCAATGGAGGCGTTGGCAAGCGCCAAGATCGCCTTGGTAGAGCGGTAATTGCGCTGTAATTTGTAGATCTTCGCCTTGGGATAGGTACGCTCGAAGTTGAGGATATTTTCGATCTTCGCGCCCCGCCAGCCGTAGATGGACTGATCGTCGTCGCCGACGACGAAGAGGTTGCCGTGCACGGAGGCGAGCAGCTGCACGATCTCGAACTGCACCGCGTTGGTATCCTGAAACTCATCCACATGGATATAGCGGAATTTGCCCGCAAGGTATTCGCGCGCCTCGGCGTCCGTCCGCAGCAGATCGAGCGCCTCGGTGAGCAGGTCGTCAAAGTCGAGCGCGTTATACGCTTTCAGGTGCGCGGCGTACTTTTCGTACACCTTGACGGCGGTCTCCGCATTGCGCTCGCGGTGCGCCTTGCGGGCATATTCGGAGGGCGTGAGCCCCAGCATCTTCGCGTTGGAGATATGCCACTTGACCGACTTCAACAGCCCGTCGTCATCCATATAGCCGCATTCCTTGAACGCCTGTTTGACGACGGCGGAACGCTCCTGTTCCGAATAGATGGAGAAGTTTTGGCTCAGCCCCCGCTTCTCCGCATACATTCTGAGGATCTTCACGCACATGGAGTGAATGGTGCACACCCACATGCGGCTCGTATCCGTCATGCCTTCCAGCCGCGTGCGCATCTCGGCGGCGGCTTTGTTGGTGAAGGTGATGGCGAGGATGTGCTCGGGCGGGACCCCCATCCCCGCAATGAGGTGGGCGATGCGCGCCGTCAGAACGCGCGTCTTGCCGCTCCCCGCCCCCGCAAGCACGAGGACGGCGCCCTCGGTATCGAGGACGGGGGAAAGCTGTTCTTCGTTGAGGCGATCGAGTTCTTCCATACCCGCCCATTATACCACACACGCGGGAAAATGACAATCGTTTGCCCGCGACGAAGCGGCGTTCTCCGCCCCTCATTTTTGCCCGAAGGCACAGCCACCGCAAAGGCGATCAAACAAACGATTCTACAAGAAGCCCCCTCACCCCGTTGAGCCCCCGCAAGCATAAAGTGCAGCAGCACCGCACAAAACACTCCCATAAAAGAGCCCCCCATACGCAAAAGCAAACGCTTCTACAAGAAGCCACCCCTCTTCCCCGTCAAGCCCCCGCAAGCATAAAGCGCAGCAACACCGCACAAACCATTCCCATAAAAGAAGTCCCCCCCTATGTAAAGGAGGGGCGGGAACATTGAACACACAAAACGCCGCCGCCCGCCTCTATTCGTCGACGCCGTACAAATCGTTGGGCGTCGTATCGAGCAGACGGCAGAGCGCCAACAGCTGCCCGTAATTGAGCTCAAATACGCCGTTTTCAAAGCGGCTGTATTGCTGCTGCGTCATGAGCATTTTCGCCGCCACTTCCTTTTGCGTCAGCCCCTTCGCCCGCCGCGCCGCCTTTAAGTTCATCCCGATCTTTTTTGCAAGTTCCATGCAAATAACTTATTACTTTGTGGCGTAAAATTCTTGCAATACACCACAAAGTGGTGTATAATCATATCAAATAAATGGTAGGGAGAATTTTATGGAAGAACGCAAAAAGGAGGAGCTGGCACAGCTCTATGCCCTCCGCGCAGGACTTTCGGCTGTGGCATCGGAAAATGACGAGACGCAAAAAATCAAAAACACAGCCGAAACAGCCATTGCGGACTGTGAAAAAAGGCAAGAAGCAAATACCGCCGCACGCCAACAACTATCCGACAAACTAAACGACTTACAGAAAAGTTATACCAATACAAGAGAGACCCTCTCAGCCGGGAAACAGAGCAAAGGCACGCTCGCAAAAAAAGTCACCGTGCGGTTTACCCTTGCCTTACTTGTACTCGCTGCGGTGGTCGTTGCCCTGTTCTTTCTCATCAGGTATTTTGTGCACGATATCACGACGGAAGGCGGCGGCTTTTTTGCTTGGGTTTTCTTCATCCTGATCACGGGCGCCGTCGGGATCGGCGGGCTCGTCCTCGTAATCTTTATTATAAAGTGGGGCGTTGAAGCAATTCAAGATGCGAGACGCGACTATTTCCTCACAAATAGTTCCTATGATCATGCACAAAACGCAGTTTTGCAACTGCCCCAACAGATCTCTGAAATACAGTCGCAGATCGCTGCATGCAACAAAAAAGCATACGAAATAACTGCCCAAATCAAACAGCAACACGCTGACCGGGAAACCGCGCTTGCGCCGCACTATGCAACGGGGTCCGCCGTCTATACAGCATTACAGCAGCAATACGGCACACTCCTCGACGAGCGCGATTGGGGAGATGTCGATCTCGTGATCTTCGCCTACGAAACGGGGCGTGCAGATACCGTAAAAGAGGCGCTCGCCTTTGTGGACGGCGAACGGCGGACAAACCGAATTGTAAACGCCATTTCCGAAGCGACAACGCGGCTGAACGCCACCATCGAGACGGGATTTCGCGGGCTTGCCGTCAATATGGTAAAATGCTTCAAGGCAATTTCCGACCAAATCAACGAAAACGCCAAAGCGCAATTCGCCCAAAATCAAGCGATTCTGCAGCAAAATCAGGCGATGCTCGCGCGCGTCGACTACGCCAACGCCTTACAGGCGCAGCGGAACGTTTCCTCGCAGAAACTCGCGGAGGAAAATCAAGTCTTTTTGTCGCAGGCAAGGGCTTATATGGATCAGGCGACGGTACAAATGCGCAACAACGGCGGAAGAATATAACCGGCGCCAACGGGCGGGTCACTGACCCGCCTTTATCTTTTCAAACGCATACTCCTTCTTACAACAGAAGAATACAACGGCAGAAAAACACAAAACAGCACTAACAGGCAAATCACTGACCCACCTTTGTTGTTTCAAACCCATACTCCTTTTTACGACGGAAGAATACAACGGCGAAAGAAGATAAAGCAGCCCCAACGAGTGGGTCACTGACCCGCCTTTGTCTTTTCAAACGCATACTCCTTCTTACAACAGAAAAAGATAACGGCGGAAGAAGAAAAGCAGCCCCGACGGGCGGGTCACTGACCCGCCTTTGTCTTTTCAAACGCATACTCCTTCTTACAACAGAAGAAGATAACGGCGGAAGAAGAAAAGCAGCCCCGACGGGCAAATCACCGACCCGCCCTTATCTTTTTCAAAAGCATACTTTTCTTACAGCGGAAGAATACCAACCAGCCCCAACAGGCAAATCACCGCCCCGCCTTTGTCTTTTCAAATTCATACTCCTTCTTAAAGCGTTCCAAGGCGGCAAGATATTTTTGCGAGAGCTCCAAGGTATAGCGCTGCTTCTCCTCATAAGTGAGCGTCGCATAATACGCCTCGTCGGTGAGCCGCCCGATGGCATCCGAGACCTCCCCTTCTTCAAGGAGCATCTTTTTGACTTTGAGATAGAAGGCATCGGGCGTTTCGCCGCGGATGCCGGAGGAGACCTTCTCCACAAAATACCGCTCCATGCGGCTCTCGCTGATACCCTGCTCGCGCGCCATCTCCCGCCGCTGATCGAGCTCCTTTTCGCAGTTCTCCCAAAAGCCCTTCTTCAAGCGCTGTTTTGCCTCCCGCGCCAACATTTTAAGCGTCCGTTCCATATCTCTCTCCTATAAAAATTGATTTTTCTGATGATGCCCCATCTCCCCCGCCCCCCTTACCGCGGCAACGCCGCTTTAAGGGGGGATGTCGCGTCAGCGACAGGGGGGATTTCTCCCCCCCCCTTAACACTTGTTTTAAGGGGGGGCTCAGGGGGATCCACCACTTTGCCTTCCCCCGAGGGGGAAGGGGGACCGCCCGCGGTGGATGAGGGGCTCTCCCCCGCCTCCCCCAACGCAGGCGGCAAGTCCCGCCCCCTTGGCTCCCTCACAGAGGGAGCTGTCACGAAGTGACTGAGGGAGTTCCCGTCCCCCTTAACGCGGCAACGCCGCTTTAAGGGGGGATGTCGCGTCAGCGACAGGGGGGATTTCGCCCCCCTTAACACTTGTTTTAAGGGGGGACTAAGGGGGGATCCACCACTTTGCCTTCCCCCGAGGGGGAAGGGGGACCGCCCGCGGTGGATGAGGGGCTCTCCCCCGCCTC
>CALVLO010000045.1 GCA_944338265.1 uncultured Clostridia bacterium | reverse complement strand
TTGCGCAACAATGATGGGAACAGATGGCAGGAGCGCAAACTGCACACCACGGTGTGGTGTGCACCGGGGCGCGCCGCCAAAGGCGCAAATCCCTTTCTCTGCGCCAAACAAAAAGCCCGCCTCGGCGGGTTTTTTGTTTGGTGAGGAACAGATAACAGAAAGGGATTTGAGGGTGGAGGCGTTTGCGGGAGCAAACGGTTTGCGCAACAATGATGGGAACAGATGGCAGGAGCGCAAACTGCACACCACGGTGTGGTGTGCACCGGGGCGCGCCGCTAAAGGCGCAAATCCCTTTCTCTGCGCCACGAACAGCGGCGGGCTTTTGCCCGCCGCTGTTCGTGTTGTTGGATTTGAAAGGGATTTGAGGGTGGAGGCGTTTGCGAGAGCAAACGGTTTGCGCAACGATGATGGAAAAGGATGGCAGGAGCGCAAACTTTGCCGCCTGCTTCGCTCTCCCTATCATACAGCCCGCCTCGCTGCCTCTACCCGCGTTTTATTGTTCCAAAAACAGCTTGTTTGCCCGCGCGAGCATTTGAGGGAAGTCGGAAAGCTTCATCTTCTTTTCCATATCCCGGAACTCCGCCATAAATTGCAGCGTCTTCGGCTCGCCCTTCATCCACGCGATCTCGCTGCCCGTAAAAATCCCGCCGAACACCTCGTTGAACGCCCGCACCGCCTTGGGGTTTTCAAACACCTCCAACACCGTGCTCTCGGGCGTGTAGGGCTCTGCGTGCAGCTCCTCGGAAGCGCGCTCAAAGGTATGTTTTCCGCCTTTCACAAACACGGGCTCCTCATCGGGCAAAACAATTTCCGCCGCTACTCCATCGGGAATTTGGATGATATACTCGATCTTCCCCTCCTTCTGCCGATATTCCGATGCGATCCTGCCCCGCACACTCTCGTACTCTGCACGAAGCGCGGAAAGCCCCTTTACGGGATGCGGCGCCACCCTGATCTTCGCAAACCCCGCCGCGGCGGCATCGATGCCCGCAATACGGCGGTAGACGAACTCCATCACAGACCCGTAAGCATAGTGATTGTAACTGTTCATGCCGTCGGGGTTGGGCGTGCCGTCGGGCATCAAAGAGTTCCACCGCTCCCAGATGGTCGTCGCGCCCATGTCCACCTCATACAGCCACCCGGGGAAGCCGTTGTTCAGCAGCACCCTGCGCGCCGTCTCAAAGTAGCCGTTGTCCGCCAGCACAAACAGCAAATACGGCGAACCGATGAACCCCGTCACCATGCGGCAGCCGTGCCGCAGCACGTTTTCGTTGAGGATCGCGGCGAACTTTGCGCGGCTTTCTTCGGGAACGATGCCGAAGTGCAGCGCAACGGTCTGCGCCGTCACCGTATCGAATGCCAGCCTTCCGCCCTTGGTGATATACTCCTCCCGCACGCGCGCAAGGTGTTGTTGATGCTTTTTGCGGTAGCGCCCCTCCTCTCTCTTTTTTCCGAGAAGATGCGCCGCCTCCGCCACGAGCTTGAGCGAATGCACATGCAGCACATTGGTGAGGAAATAGATATCCGTTCTGCCGATGACGCCGTTCCCAAGCATCGCCTCGCCGTCCATGGCGAGCCAATCCCCGAACTCATGCCCGCGCGCGATCAGCCCGTGTTCCATCGTCGCCTCGCGCGCCGCAATAAACTTCTCCATGGCGGAAAAATTTTCCTCCAAAAAGCAGATATCCCCGTACATTTCGTACAGCGTCCACGGCACCATGGTCACGGCGTCCGCCCACATGGCATCCGTCGCACGCTCTTCAAGGCAATTGGGCGCGACGTGCGGGATCCTGCCATCTTCCGTCTGATCGTCGCGCAGCGACCGCAGCCACTTCTTCATGAACGCGCGGATATCGTAGTTGTACGCCGCCGTGCGGCAGAAGGCGTTGATGTCCCCCGTCCAGCCCAGCCGCTCGTCCCTTTGCGGGCAGTCGGTGGGGATGTCCACAAAGTTCCCCCGCTGCCCCCAGACGACGTTTTCGTACAACCGTTGGAAGCGCGCGTTATCCGTCTGAAGATGCCCCGTGCGCTTCATATCGGTATGGCGGACGAGCGCGGTGAAGCACTCCTTTGGAAGCTCCGCGCCCTCTACTTTCAGATAGCGGAAGCCGTGGAAGGTGAACTCCGCGGCAAGCGTATGCGCGCCCCTGCAAATAAAGGTATCCGTCGCCTTGGCGCCGCGCAGGTTGCCGGTATAAAAATTGCCGTCCACCAAAATTTCGGCATGCCGCAAAGTGAGCGTGCCGTCAAACCCGTCGGGCGTTTGCACCTCCGCCACGCCCGTAAGATTTTGCCCGAAGTCATACACGAGCTCGCCCTTCGGCGTGCGGATGACCGCCTTCACGGGCACCCGTTCCACGGTGCGCACAGGCGCGCACTGCTGCGGCACGAGCGCCCTTTTCTCAAAGGGAACGGCGACGGGCGTGAGCGTGTTCCGCTCCGCCGTAAGATCCTGCACCTCCCCGTCATAAATGCCGCTTGCGCGGATGAAGCTCTCCCGCGCCGCCCAGCTTTCATCGGTGGAGAGAATGTTCTTTCCGTCCGCAGCGAGGTCGGCGCAGACGCCGGTCTGCTTCCCGTAGGTATCGCATTTTTTCTCCCATGTGAGCGGACCGCGATACCAGCCCTCGCCCACCGTGAGCGAAAGCACATTCTCCCCCTCTTGGACGAGGGGCGTTATGTCGTACTCCTGCACCTGCAAGGTCTTGTTGTAAGAGGTCCACCCGGGGGCGAGATACCCGTCCCCCACCCGCACGCCGTTGACTTCGGCAAAATACACGCCCAACGCCGTGGCGCGCAGCGTCACCTGTTTGGCGGAACGCACCGCAAATTTGCACGCCAATACAAAGACGTTCGCCTCTTCCTTTACCCCGATAAATTTCCCGTTCAACATATCATTTCCTCAATACGAGCGCCTCATAGGGCGCAAGTTGAATTTCTCCGCAGAGCGTTCTGCCCGAGAGCAGATCGCAGTATTCGCCATCCAAACACAGCCTGCCGCGCGCGCCCGCCGTCTCCACCGCGATGATGCCGCTTTGCTTGCCCGTCCGTCGGGTGAGCGTCACATTCCCGCTCGCCTCCGCGATCGGAGGAAGCCCGATAAGGCGCAGAATGTCCTCGTGCGAGAGCACGCTCCCGACCAGGATGACCCTTCCCTTGCCGACATTGCGCTCCGTGACGGCGGAACAGGGCGCAAACTCGCCCGCCGTGTAGCGGGCAAGGCTCTTCGTCCCCTCCCTGCACGAGAAGGCATCGTACCACATGGAGAGGGCGCATTCGCCGCCCTTCTCCCACTTGGCGCGGAACACATCGTTGCCGATGGGGCGCTGATAGGTCACTTCCGCGCCCGCAAGTTCCTCCAAAAAGCCGAAGGCGGAATGCGTATAGCGGCGCACGTTCCCGTCCATGATATCGGACATGGGTCCCACGATCCACGTCCCGCCCGCCTTCACCCACGCGATAACGCGCTCTTTCAGGCCGTTCTCGTCCGCCGTTGCAAGAAAGGGCGAAACAAGGACATGGTACCCCGAAAGTTCGTGCGGCGTATCGATGACGTCCACGTTATAGTGGCGGAAGGCAGCATAATATTTTTCGATCAGCGCCGCGCGGTAGGCAAACCCCTTCACGAGCGGCGCGCTCTCAAAATCGTTGAGCGCGGTACTCGAATAGTGTAGCGCAATTTCCGAGCGGATGCAAGAGTTTTGCAAAAATTTGCTGCACTTTTTGAGGTCCGACGCGGCACGCCGCACCTCCTCCGTCACCTTGTATGCCCGCCCCGCAGGCGAATACAGCGCCCCGTGCCCCATTTCATGCCCGTGGGGATGGGTGCGCAGCAGCCAATACAAGTTCATCTCCGCGCCGCGCGCGAAGGGCAGCATGGTGTTGGCGTAGCACGCGCCCGCGGGGCGGTACCCCCCTTCCGCGTATTCGCTGCCGTTCCAGCCCGCCTGCGTCTCCATCACCCAAAATGGTTTATCTTTGACGCACCGCACAAAGTCAAACCCGAACGCCGTATCGGCAAGCGCGGAAGCGGGATCGTAGTGGTTGTACTGCGCAACATCGAGCTTTTCGTTGATCTTACAATAGCTCATGCTGTTGTGCTGCATCATGTTGGTGCCGACGTTCCCAAACCCGAACCGATGCAAGATCTCCGCCTGCTCTTCCACATAGCTTTTCACCTGCGCGTACTGAAAATCCCGCCACGCCTTTCTCAGCGACGGATGCCGCCACTGCTTGGGATAGGGCGGCTCGACGTCCGCAAAGTCATCGTAAGAGAGCGACCAGCGCGCCATGCCCCACGCACGGTTGAGGGCGCCGATGCTGCCGAATTTCTCTTTCAGCCAACCGCGGAACGCCGCCTTGCAGTGCGCGCAAAAACACCCCTCATTGTAGGGATAGATCTCGTTATCGATCTGCCAGCCGATGACGGCGGGATGCCCCCGAAACACTTCCGCCATCTTGGTCACGATGATGCGGTTCTTCTCCCGCATCACGGAGGAAGTCTTGCAGGTATGGCAGCGGGAGGAGACGTCCGCGCGGATGAGATCGTGCATGACCATGCGCGTTTCGGGGTATTTTGTAAAAAGCCACCTCGGCGGCGTGGCAGTCGGCGTACAAAGCACGGTACAGATCCCGTTTTCGTACAACTTTTCCACGATGGCGCGCAGCCATGCAAAGTCAAACTTCCCCTCTTGCGGCTCCATCTTGCCCCAGGCAAATTCACCGATGCGCACGCAGTTCAAGCCCGCCTCCTTGATGCGGGCAACGTCCTTTTCAAGCTCCTCTTCTTCCCAGACTTCGGGATAGTACGCTGCTCCTAAATACAGTTCCTTCATGTTTTTGCTCCAAAAAATGTCTCGTCTGCCCCATGGCAGCAAAAAGGATAGGTCCCTGAGCTATCCTTCTGCTCCGATAGGGGAAAGCCTGCCTTGCGTATCACATTGTATCTCCGAACACCGCTTTTCCCCTTATGCGCAGCGATCTCGCGCCGCCCGCTCGGAATATGCGGGGAGGGCTCCCCTCCCCGCCTCCGCTTCCCTTCTTTTACGGCTGTGCGGAATTGTTGCTGACCGTGATGGACGAGAACTCCCATTCCACGCCGCAGCCGTAGAAAATAATTTCCGTTTCGGCATCCGCGGCGCAGGTGATTTTTCCGATCTCGACCCAAGTGCTCTGATCGTTCTGCACATACAGCGTCACGCTCGTATCTTTGCGGACGATGCGCATATTCGCGCCGCTTGTACCGCGCATGAGCGTATCGATCCACGCAAGCGCCGCGCCGCTGTCGCCGGGACGCGGCTTATCCGTACCTTGGGTAATTTCGTTGGAAATTCTTCCGTCCGTCATGTCGAAGATGTTCGCCTCGCCCTTGGGCAGGAAGAACAGGAAGCCCTCGTTCCCCTTCCCCATTTGGATGGCAATGCGCTGGGACGCCCATTCATCCGTCGGCCATCCCGCCACGGAATTCGTGACGTTTTTAACGGTAAATTCGAGGATGACCGCCGTGCTTGCTTTGAGTTCCTCGGAAATATCCAGCGCCACGGAATCCGACCACCTGCTGCCCGTATAATCGGCAACATTGCCTTTGATCGTGATGACCTTTGTCAGCGTGAACTCGATCTTGCCGCCCGCCGTCGAAACCTTGAGCGTTTCCGCGCGGTACCCTTCCGCCGTGACGGTATAGTCGCCCGCGACCATCTCGGTAAGATCTTTTCCGCCGACCGTATAGGTATAGGTCGCTGCACGGCTCTTGAAGGTGATCACGGTGCCGTCCGGGACCTCTTCTTCCGTCGTGCCGTCCAGCGCAATGCCTTTTATCGTGAGCGAGACGGTAACGGGCGCATACAGCACGGTGCCTGCCTGCGTCGTCTCTTCGCCGTCCTCAAACCAATAGTTGGTGCCGTCCGTGTAGTAGGCAAGGTTTCCGGGCTGCCCCGTCGTCGCCTCCACGCGCGCATGGTACGTCAGTTTTTGTACGGCAACGGAAGAGAACGCCCATTCCACGCCGCAGCCGTAGAAGATGATATCCGTCGCCGCGGCGGCACACCCCACCGAACCGATCTTCACCCACGCGCTCTGATCATTCTGCGCAAACAAGGTCACAAGCTCGCCCGTGCGGACAAGGCGCATGTTCACGCCGTTTTGTCCGCGCATCAGCGTATTCACCCATGCGTATGTACTGCTGCTTTCCCCAAGCCGCGTCTTGCCCTCATCTCTGAGGATGCCGTCCGCCATGTCAAAGATGTTCGCTTCGCCCTTTGGCATAAAGAACAGGAAGCCCTCGTTCCCCTTTGCCATCTGAATGGCGATGCGCTGAGATGCCCACTCATCATTCCACATCTCGGAAGAATTGGTAACGTTTTTCACGTTAAAGCTGAGAACGACGCCATCACCAACGTCTTCGGGAAGAACAAGCTCCGCCGAGCCCGACCACAAGTTATTCTTATAGTCCGCAACGCTGCCCTTGATGGTGATCGCCGCCGCCTTGTCGTCCACCGTCACCTTGTCGTTCGAGCCATAGGCAATGGTCTGATAGAGCTTCAGCGTGTATGTATCTGTGCCCTGCTCAATGGTGAACGTGCTGCGCCTGTATCCGTACAGGTCTACCGTGTAATCGCCGACGATGGCAGAAGTGAGTTTCAGCGCCCCGCTGCTTTCGACGGCAAGCCCCTCGTAGCGGTTGGAAGAATACGCGCCAAGAAGGCTGAGCTCGCCGCTGATGGCGGTAAAGTCGGGGGAGTTCACCTTATTTTCCGAGGTATCGTACACCTCCACCGTGATCGTGACCGCCTGCTCCACAAGTTTTTCGAGCACAAGGTCCCCGCGGGCGATCTCCTTCTTGCCGTCCGCATCTTCATAACAGGTGTGGCACTTGCCGCATTCATAGTGCGCGAGCATCCCTTCCGCCGCAACCGTCGGCTCAACGGTCTCTGCATATGCGATATCATGCCCCGCGGGAATGGTGACGGATGCGAGCTCCTTCGTGCCCGCCTCGTCAGAAAAGTTCAGCGCGCAGCGCGAGCACGACCAATATTCGAGACTGCCGTCTTCCGTGCAGGTCGCCGCGACTGCCGCATGATGGGTCATGCTGTGCCCGAGCGCCGCGATGGCGACGTCCGCCTCCGAAAGCTCCGTTTCGGCGTTCTCGTCCGCAAACAGTTTCCCGCAGTGCGAGCAGAGGTAATACGCCTCATGCCCCGCCTCGGTACACGTTGCCGCCGCTTCCTCAACGTAGGTGAGCGAATGCTCCTCTTCGGCACACGCAGCGAGCGCACCAAGCGACAGCGCCAAGAGTGCCGCCGTAGAAAGTACGGCAATCTTCTTTTTTGCCCTCATAATTTTTCCTCCTTTAATTTTAAGCCGTAAAACGGCTCTGTTCCGATTTTTCCGCCGTTCAGATCTGCTCGAAGACGGGCTTCACGCTGACGTCTCCCGTAGCAACAAACGAGTAGGTACCTGCTACAACATCCCCGATGCACTCCTCTCCGTTTACATAGAGGTGCGCAAGGCGCCAGCCTTCATCGGGCATAACATTTAGATTAACGCTGTCTCCCGTGACCGTCCAATCGTGCCCCCACTCTTCGGCGACGGTGCCGCCCTCCGCCTCCTCGATCGTAAGCTTGTTGCAGATAAACCCGTTGCGGTCGAACACATATCCCGAATTGGGTCTGCTCCACCCGTAGAGGGAGCACTGCCGATTGCCGAAGTTGTACCATGTGCGAAGATCGGCAACGGAGCCGCCGTATTCATCGAGCGTGGCGGAGATCATCGTGGGATTGAAGTACACCTTAGAGGTGCATTCGCTCCTGCCGAACAGGGCGTAGGGCATAAAGTACTCAACGTAGTACTCATAGCACTCGCCCTTGGTGATATTGCCCACGCGCCGCACGGCATGCACGGGCGTAACGTCCTCCGCCGTCGCCATAACTTGCAGCCCGCCCGAAATAAATTCGGAGATCTTAAACACATTGGCGGCGGTATTCTCGATCTCGTACACGTCTTCGCCGTCCGTGGTCGCATCGCCGAAGGCAAAATAGCCGCTGAAACACGTCTGGTTGCCCGTCGCAACGGAGGAGCTGTACACGGCGGCGCGGCTGTCCGTGATATGCGCCGCCACAACGATGCCCGTCGCCGAAAAATACGTCGTCATCTCCAGCGTGCCCGTCTCCGTCTGCCCGCTCTGCTCCAAGATCTTGTTGGCTCTCAGCCAACTTCTGCCCGCATAAAAGCTCTCGTCGAACACGCCGTCGATGGTGATGCCCGGATCGACCGCAACGCTCGAACCGCTCGTGTGCAGGATGTACTCCTGCGTTTTATCCGTGATGCGGTAACTGTATTCGGGGCCGTTTACAAAGTTTTTGCCATGCCCCGCGCAGCCCGCGAGCGCAAAGCATGCCGCCGCCGTAACTGCACCGAGAACGGTGCCCATGCGTTTTACAACTTTTTTCATACTTTCCCCTCCTTCACGCCTGCGCGCCTGCAAACTTGCCGACGAGCGCCACTTCCGCCACGCCGACGCTCTCTTTCCCTTCGGGCACTTCCACGGTAAAGCGGATCGCCTTCACGTTTGCAAGGCTTGCAAATTCCGCATAGCACCCGCCGCCGAAGATCGCATAATTTTTCCCGGTCACAATGTTATAAATTTGGTTGCATTCTTGGCTGTATGCAAGTTCGGGGATCAGGTACACCTTCTCCTGCCCGTTCTCTTCGCAGATGAAGGCAATATTTTTGATGCGCTCGAACATCTCCTCTTCCACATTGGCGTTGTAGAACATGATGCCGCGCAGCTCACGCGGGCTTTCCAGCGCGATCTCGAAGGTGGATGTCTGCACAACGCTTGCCGCAGCGGCGTACTTTTCCTCGAACGCGCGGCTGCAAACGGTGAAACAGGAGAAGATGCCGTCGATCATGTTATCTGCCGCGCTTCCCTCCGCAAGTTCGCCGCGGATGAGGCTGATGCGCTCCATCGCGCCCGAAATATCGCCGTATTCCTTGCCGATGCCGAAGGAAGGCTGGGTGGTGACGGTCGGACCGTTGAGGTGCATCACGTCGAGCGGCTTTCCGTCCGCGCCCTCCACCGTGACCCACTTCACCTCGTCAAAGCGCACTGCCCTGTCCGCATAGGTGTAGAGGTTGGTGTGCGCATGGTAGGCGATCATCAGCTTTTTCTCCCCGTCAACATTCACCGTAAAGAAGGAGTGATGCCCCGGACCGCCCACCGCGCGATTTTCGCCCAGGTCGTTGCTCAAAAGCATGCCGTTTTCCGCATCGGTGAGCTTGCGGAAGGGACCGAGCGGGCTGTCGGAGACTGCCTGCATCACGCCGTAAGAGGATTCCAGATAGGAACCGATGGAGAAGGTGAGGTAATATTTTCCGTTGTGTTTGAGCATGAATGGACCCTCGTTGCAGTAAGATGCCATCTCTTCGTAGGTCACCTTGTCCACATTTTCGCCGTTCATGTATTTCACATAGTCATCGACGGTATAAAAGCCGCAGGCGGTCAGCGTCTTGTACGTCGACCAATCGGGCGTAAACCAATCAATCATTCTGACCCCCGCGATGGCGCCGGGCGTCTGCGACCAATACAGGTACTTTTCGCCCGTATCGGGATCGATGTAGGGAGAAAAGTCGATGCAGCGCACCCAACCCCCGTCGCCCTCCACATAGCCGCGGTCAATGGTAAAGACCGTGCTGCCGGAAGTGGCGCGCGGGACGCCCGATGCCTCAAACGCCGCCCTATACGCCGCATTGTCGAACAGCGCATATTCCGCATAGGATTGCGGATAGGAGGTGTTTCTGTCGTCAAAGGAGACGGGAACGAACGGGCCGGAAGCCTGTTTCGCCGTCGCCACGATCGGCATATACATGGGCGCCGAGTTCCCCTCGCCCGCCGTCTTGTCCGCGGGCGGGTTCAAGGTGAAAAACGCATAATAGAGTGCGTCGTCTTCGTCGTAAATGACCTCGGGCGCCCACAGCGCATCGGAGCCATTCAACGCTTCCGGAAGCGATACGAAGCCGCCGCCGCTCTCCCAATTCACAAGATCTTTGGAGCGGGAATAGGTGAGCCCCGTCACATATGCGTAGTAATAGCCGTCGCGCGACGTGTTGTCCAAAAGGAGCGGATCCGCGCCGCCGAGGTCAGAACTGTTCCGCCGCCACAATTCGCCGTTATAATAGGGCTTGTTGGGGTCAGAGAGCTCCTCATAGTGGGTGCCGTCGTAGTAAGAGAGCTCGGTCGCCGCCCGGTAGAGGGTCTCCGTCTTCTCTCCGCACGCCGCAAACAGCGGCAAGCAGATGAGCGCGGAAAGCCCCACCGCGATACATTTTGTTGCCTTCATACAATTTTTCCTCCTGATGATTTCGCCGTTTCTTACTCTTTTCCGCCGCCGATGTTGATGCCCTCGATAAAGTACTTCTGCATGCCGATATACAGAGCGATGAGCGGGAGCATGGCGATGAACGCGGCGGCGCACTTGGCGTTGTTGTAGCCGTTCCCCTCGCTGAGCATCCCCGTCAGTTCGGAGAGCGCGAGCTGCAAGTTCCAAAGCGACTTCTCGTTATACAGATACATGAGCTGTGCCGAATAGCTGTTGTAGCCGCCGACGAACGCAAACAAAAACTGCGCGAGGATGGCGGGTTTGCCGAGCGGCAGCGCGATCGAAAAGAACAGCCGAACCGTTCCCGCGCCGTCGATCTTCGCCGCTTCCACCACTTCGTTGGAGAGCGCGCTGTCGTAATAGGTGCGCAAAAAGAA
>CALVLO010000044.1 GCA_944338265.1 uncultured Clostridia bacterium | reverse complement strand
AGGGGCGGCAGAGCGTCACTTTGGAAAAATCCGCTTTGAGCGCCGCATGCAGGACGCGGAAGGCATTTTCCCCGTAAATGACGGCATGCACGATCCCCCCGCGCTTGGCTGCCTCGAAGAGCGGCTCGTAGGCATACCCCTTATCCTTCCCGCCGACGAGGAGCACGCTCTCCCCCTTCACGCTCTCGATGGCTTTGATCGCCGCATCCACATTGGTCGCCTTGCTGTCGTCGATGAAGGTGACGCCGCCGACTTCTCCCACCTTGCGCATCCTGTGAAGGACGCCGCGGAAGGATGCGAGCGCGGGGGCGATCATCTCGCTGCGCACCCCCATGAGTTTTGCCGCAGCAATGGCGGCAAGGGCGTTGGCGACGTTATGCGCACCCTCGAGTGGCAGATCGTCCGCCTGCATGATGCGCTCTCCCCGCCAAAACAACGCGCCGCCCGCAAAATACGCCCCGTCCACCTCTCCGCGGAGGGAGAACCACACGGTGCGGGCGTGCGTCTTTTCGGCAAAGGCGCGCACCCTCTCATCGTCGTAGTTGAGCACCGCATACTCGCTCTCCGCGCTGTTTTTGAGCAGGCGCTGCTTCAAAAAGATATAATTTTCCATCGTGTAATGGCGATTGAGATGGTCTTCCGAGATGTTGAGCACGACGGCGACGTGCGGGCGCAGGGAGACAAGCGTCTCGAGCTGGAAGGAAGAGACCTCCAAAACGGCGAGCCCATCCTCCCCCAGCTCCCCGAGGCAGGCGGTGAGCGGTTTTCCGATATTGCCGCAGGCAACGGCGCGCTTGCCCGCCGCGCGGAAAATATGTTCGAGCATGGAGACGACGGTCGTCTTTCCGTTCGTGCCCGTCACCGCAACAGCAGGGCAGCGGAGCGCCCGCGCGCCGAGCTCCGCCTCCCCGACGACCGCCTTCCCGCCGCGCTTAAAGGAGAGCGCGAGCGGATGATCGATGGGAATACCCGGGCTCAGCACGAGCACATCGCACCCCTCCGCACGCGCGTTGAGTTCCTCCTTGCGCACCCTGTGCGCCCCCTTGGTAACGAGTTTCTCCGTCGCCGCACGCACGGCTTCGTCCTCAACATCGTCATAGAGATACACCTTTGCGCCCTTGGCGAGCAGATATTCTGCCGCGGCTGCGCCCGAGCGGGAGATCCCCGCCACCAAAAAAGTCTGTTCGGGAAAATACATGCCTCCTCCTTCTCCCCGTGGGGATCAGGCGAACGGAAGCAGCAAGGTAACGGAGAGCGCCGCCGTGACCGCCGCATAGGCGTAGGCGATCTTGCCCTCCGCATAGCCCTTCTGCTGAAAATGATGGTGCAACGGCGCCATCAAAAACATCCGTCTGCCCGTTTTTTTGTAATATATGACCTGAAGGATGACGGATATGCTTGAAAGGACAAACATGATCCCCGCAATGGGCACGACGAGCGCATTCCCGGAAAAGAGCGCGGCGCAGGCGGCGAACCCGCCGAGCGAGAGCGAGCCCGTATCCCCCATGAAGAGGCTCGCGCGGCAGGTATTGAAGAGCAAATACGCCGCGAGCGCACCCACAAGACAGACGCACAGCAGAGAGAGCGCACTACTCCCCCCTTGCAGGGCAATGAGCGTGCCGAGCGCGAGGAAAAAGACGGCGCTCGTGCCGCCTGCGAGCCCGTCCAGACCATCGGTGAGGTTGACGCCGTTCACCGTTCCCAAAAAGACGACGATGCCGAGAGGCAGCATCCACCAGCCGATATCCGCCGCAATGCGGGTATACGGGATGCGGAGCTGCGTGAGCCCGTCCAAACAGCAGTAGAGCGACGCCATCACGGCGACGGCGAGCTGAAAGAAGATCTTTTGGTAAGGGCGCAGCCCGAGATTGTGCCCGTGGCGGCGTTTGAGAAAGTCATCCAAAAACCCCACCGCGAGGTAGCCGAGCCCCACGGCGAGCGCAACGAAGAAGGACTTGTCCGCCCCGCGCGCAAAGGCGGCGGCGGAGAGCGCCGCCGCAGGGATAAAGGCGAGCCCGCCCATTGTCGGCGTGCCCTCCTTTTTTGCGTGTTCCTTGACGTAAGAGAGAATGTGCTGCCCGCTGCCCGCCCGCCGCAGCAGCGGGATCGCCGCCATACAAAAGGCAAACGAAAGCAAAAATGCAACGAGGACAGCCAAAAAAACGATGCGCATATCAATTCCCGATCAACGATTTGATTACAGCTTTGTCGTCGTAGTCGTATTTTATTCCCATGATCTCCTGATAGCGCTCCGCTCCCTTGCCCGCAACGAGCAAAATATCCCCTTCGCCCATGTGCGAAAGCGCATAGCGGATGGCTTTTTCCCGCTCTTCGACGACGACATACCGCCGCGAGAGCGGACGCAAGCCCGCCTCGATCTCCGAGAGGATGGCGACGGGGTCTTCGTAGCGCGGATTATCGGAGGTGAGCACGGTAAAATCGGCAAAGCGCGCGGCGATCTCCCCCATTTTTGGGCGCTTGCCCGCATCGCGGCATCCGCCGCAGCCAAAGAGCGCGACGAGCCGCCCGCCGCAGTGCTCGCGCAGGGTAAGCAGTGATTTTTGCAGCCCGTCCGGCGTATGCGCGAAGTCGACGAAGACGTCGCCGCCGTTGCAGCGAGCGACCCACTCCAACCGCCCTGCCACATGCGTGCAGGCGATCCCGCGGGCGATCGCCTGCGCATCGGCACCGAGGCGTCGGGCGGCGCATGCCGCCGCGAGCGCATTTAAGAGATTGTGCCTTCCGGGAAGCGGAATGCGCACCTCGCAGAGCTCATCCTCCAGATTGAGAACGGCGCGCGTGGTGCGGAGCGTCTCGCTCTCGATGACGGCAAAGGCATCCGCAGGCGTTTCAAGCCCGTAAGTTATGCGCGGCACACCCGCGCCCAGCTGCGCGGAGAATGCGTCATCTGCATTGAGTACGGCAAAGCGGCAGCGCTGCGGCGAAAAGAGCAGCTTTTTTGCCTCGCCGTATGCCTTCATATCGCCGAAAAAATCGAGATGATCGCGCGTGAGATTGGTAAACACGGCAACCTCGTAGCGGAGAGGCAGTTCTTTGCGCAGCGCGAGCGCGTGCGCGGAGACTTCGAGCACGGCAGCCTGCATCCCCGCCGCTGCCATATCGGCAAGCAGCGAAAAGAGGCAGACGGGATCGGGCGTGGTGAGCGAAGGCGGCACGACGACCTGCCCGTACCGCGCGCCGAGCGTGCCGATGAGCCCCGTCTTTTTCCCCGCCGCCTGCAAGATATTGGCGATCATGCAAGCCGTCGTCGTCTTGCCGTTCGTGCCCGTCACTCCCACAAGGGTGAGCGCGCGCTCGGGGTGGGCATAGAAGGCAGCGGCAGCCTGCGCCATCGCCGCGCGCCCGTCCTTTACAACGAGCTGCGGGCAGGGAAGCGGAAGTTCCCGCTCGCACAAAACGGCGGCAGCCCCGCGCGAGACCGCCTCCAACGCAAAGGCGTGCGCATCCTCCCGCGTGCCGCGGAAGCAAAAGAAGAGATCCCCCTTCCCCGCAACGCGGCTGTCCGTACACAGCCCCTCGATCTCGGCGTCTCCGCCGACGAGCCTTCCCTCGCACCCCTCCTGCAACAACACGGAAAGTTTCATCTATGCCTCCGCGGGGCGAAGCCCCAAAATTCCGATCATGCCTTCAAAGATCTCCTTGGCGCACGGCGCGGCGACCACGCTCCCGTAGTACGCCCCCTGCGGCTCATCCAAAATGACGAGCGCGAGATATTTGGGATCGTTTGCGGGGAAAAATCCCACAAACGAGGAGACGTACTTGCCCTGCGCGATATGCCCGTTTTCATACTTTTGCGCCGTACCCGTCTTGCCGCCGACGCGGTAGCCCTCAATAAACGCCTTCTTGCCGCTCCCGTCGCGCACGACCCCTTCGAGCATGGAGGCAAGCAATGCAGATGCCTCTTCACTCACCGTCCGCCCCACGAGGCGGGGCTGCAAATCGGTGGAAGCGCCGTCCGAAGACGAAATGCTGCGAACGAGGCGGGGCGCATAGAAATATCCCCCGTTGACCGCCGCGGCGCTCGCGCAGGCGAGCTGCAGGGGCGTGACGGCGATGGACTGCCCGAAGCCGATGCGGGCAAAGTCGCAATCGCGCAGCGTCGCCTCGGGCAGCAGCATGCCGATCGCCTCGCCCGAAAAATCCAACCCCGTCGCCCGCCCGAAGCCGAATGCGGAGAGGTATTTATAAAACGTCTCCTTCCCGAGCGAAAGCGCAATATCCACAAAGCACGGGTTGCAGCTGTTATTGAGTGCCTCCGCAAGCGTCTGCCCCGCATGTTTGCCGTTTTTATGGTCGCTCCAACAGCGGATGGTCGTGCCGTCCACCGAGCGCGTGCGCGAGGAGGAAAAGACGCGGTCTGGCGCAAAGGCAGAGGTATTTCCCTGCAAATACTCCTCGAGATCGGCGGCAGCGGTGACAATTTTGAAGGTGGATCCCGGCTCGTACACATCGCTCACGAGCGCATTGCGCGTGAGCGCGTTCAGGGCAGTGAGATCGTCCCGCGGGATGTCGTTGAGATCGTAGGAAGGCAGATTGACCATCGCGAGCAGAGAAAAATCCGTCACGTCCATCACGATTGCCCGCGCCGCCTTGGCGGAAGACGCCTCCATCGCCCGCGCCATTACCTCTTCGGCGAGCGCCTGGATGCGGCTATCGAGGGTGAGCGTGAGGTCGAACCCGTCCTTCCCGGGAATGTATGCTGCCGAAGCCCCTTCGAGATCGACGCCGACGAGGTCGGTCTCAAACAGGATCTCCCCCCGCTCGCCCGCGAGATAGCGCTCGTAATAGCCCTCGAGCCCCGCCGCGCCCGCGCCGTCGTAGGAGGTGAAGCCGAGCACCTGGCAGGCAAGCTCCCCGTATGGATAGAAGCGGGCATCATCCCGCGCATAGTAGACGCCCGCAAGATCCAGCCCCTCGATGCGCCCGACGCTCTCGCGGTCCGTCCGCTTTTTGACGACGATCTCCGAACGGCTGCCGTCCGTGAGCTTTGCAAGCACTTCTTCATAGGGAAGCGCGAGTGCGGAAGAGAGCACCGTAGCGCTCGTTTCGGCATCGGTCACGGCATTGGCGCGGGCATAGACGGTGTAGGCGGGCGTATTGCCCGCAAGCAGAACGCCGTTTACATCATAGATCTTGCCCCGCCCCGCCGAAACGGGGATCTCGCGCGTCCACTGATCGAGCGCGCGGGCGTTGAGATCATCCTCCCAAACGACCTGCACATAGAAAAAGCGTGCAAGAAAAAGGCAAAAAAGAAAGGCTATCGCCAAAGATATGGCAAATAACCTCTTTCGTAAAACAGACAGGGAATATTGCGTCTGCTTGATATGTAGTTCCTCCGAAAACAGCGTTTACTCTACGCCGAGCACCATGCCGTTCTGCTGCGCCCACTGCGCGATGAAGTCGGGATCGTGCAGCCCGGCAAGTTCTTCCTGCACGGCGGCATAGCTCTCGCTAAGCTCTGCAAGGCGCTCGTTTTTGGTAAGGATATCGGCATTCACCGAACTCAAAAGCCCCGTATTGATGCAGATGATGACGATGGCGAGCACGATCGCCGCAGCAACGGCGCACAGCACGAGTTTGGTTTTGAGGGAAAGCGCAGCCAAGGGATTGGAGCGCACGGAGGTCTCCGTTGCAGCCTCTTCCGCGCGGCGGAGCGTATCCATCGTGCGGCGGGTAGGAAGCGCATCGTCCTCGGCAGGCGCCTGAACGGGCGCTGCCGCGGGAACGGCTGCGGGTGCAGCTGGCGCGGCGGGAACTGCCGCAGGCGCTGCGGGCATGACGACCGCCTCTGCGACGGGCGCCGCGGGCGCGCGGGTATCGATGAGTTCGCCGTTTTTATAGGCAAGCCCCTCAAAGAGCACCTTCTTGCTCGACGTGGGATAGGCAACGTAATCGGCAAGGCGCTGCGCCGTGTTGTTGGGCGAGAGCTCGGGCTCTTGGACGGCGGGCGTCTCGAAGACGGGCGCCGCTTCGCGCACGGGCGCATATGCCTCGGCACGCAAGCCGCGGAAGGTCTCCGCAGGCTCCTCCGCCCGCTCCGCAGCCGTCGACCAGGACGCCGCGTCATCGAACATCAGCCTGCGATAATTTTCGGAGATCTGATCGGAATGAGCGCGCTCTTCCGCCGTAACGGCGCGCGCCTCCTCACGGCGCTCCCCGCGCCGCGTCTGTACTGCTTCCTCCATGATCGCAAGCCTTGCCATAGCTGTTGTCTCCTTATTACTGTATTCTTGCTGCCGCCCGTTCATTCTGATTTGCGGGCGATCCTGAGTTTTGCACTTGAACTTCTCGGGTTCGCTTCCACCTCTTCACGGCGCGCCGTGATGGGCTTTTTGTTGACGATCTCGATCTCCTGCTTCCTGCCGCATACACACACGGGGAAGCTCTTGGGGCAGATGCACCCCTCGCTCATGGAGCGGAACACCTCTTTGACGATTCTATCTTCCAGCGAATGGAAGGTGAGTACACATGCCCTGCCGCCCGGTCTGAGCCTTCTGAGAAGCCCCGTAAGGCACTCTCTGAGCCCCGCAAGCTCGCCGTTGACCTCGATGCGGATCGCCTGAAAGGTCTTGCGGGAGCAGGCATGAAAGCGGTATTTCGCGGGCACGCTCGCCTCGATGATGGCACGGAGGCTTCCGCAGGTGCGGATGCGCTCCGTCTTGCGCACGGCGGCGATCCTTCTTACGATGGCGGGCGCGAACGCCTCTTCGCCGTACTCTCTGAGAATGCGGATGAGCGCCTCTTCGCTGTATTCGTTGACGACCGTCTCTGCCGTGAGCGTTGCGCGGTCATCCATGCGCATATCCAGCGGTGCATCATCTGCCATATAGGCAAACCCGCGCGCGGGCGTATCGATTTGATGAGAGGAAATGCCCAAGTCGAGCAAAAATCCGTCGAGCAGCTCTATCCCTGCCGCCTGCAGCACCTCGGCATAGTTTTTGAAGTCGCTGCGGTAGAGGCGGTACCTGCCCGCAAAGGGCTGTAAGCGCGCCTCGGCTGCGCTGATCGCATCGCCGTCTTTATCCGTCGCGATGAGCCGCACGGTGGGATCGCTCGCGAGGATGGCAAAGGAATGTCCCCCGCCGCCTGCCGTCCCGTCGAAGTAAATGCCTCCCGGGCGGATGGCAAGCCCTTCGAGCACCTCCTCCACCATGATCGGGCGGTGGTACTCCTGCGCGCTCATTGCTCCGTGCTGCGCTTGTACGCGAGCGCGTTCGCCTGTTGGATGCTCATTTTGCCGACGGAAGCCTCGAACTGCTCCTGCGCCCAGATCTCGACGTAATCGCCCATACCGACGGTGATCACATCCTTGACGAGCCCCGCATATTCGCGGAAGGTCTTAGGAAGCTGCGCTCTGCCCTGTGCATCCTCCACCACTTCATCGATGGAGCTGAGGATGCGGCGCTTGGCGTCCATCATCTCGGGATCGCCGGGGTTGACCTCGTCGAAGGAGGCGAGTTTTGCCCCGAGCACCGATTCGGGCATGACCGAGATGCAGTTCGGCGCATACTCCACGAAGTAGAGCTGCTCCCCTTTGGGAAACGCCGCCCTGTACTTGGCGGGAATGCGTATTCTGTTTTTCGCGTCCAACTGGTGGGCGACCTTCCCGCTGAGAAACTTCATGGCTTGCCTTCACTCAAATTGCCCGACTTCGGGCTTTCTCGGTATTACAGGCACTATTATATCAGATGATCTGACCACTGTCAACCACCTTTGACCAAAAAAATCCCCGTTTTTATGATTTTTTTCATATTTTTCTGAAACAAATGTTTGTTTTGTAGACGCTTTCATTGATTTTTCGCGATTTTCCGAGGAAAATCACCCCTTTGGCACCCCTTTCTTTGCAATTTTGATTAAAACAAATGTTCGGATTTACGGTGGTCTGTGGGGGTTTAGCGTGGTCATCCATCCCTAATTTCAGCACGCTTTTTAAGCGGCGCGCCGTCCCCTCCCCGCCGTCGAACACCTTACAGCCGTAAAAACGGGCAATTTCTTCACGAAAAAAGGCATAGTGCGTACAGCCGAGCACCACGCCGTCATACAAGCCGCGAGGCAGGTGGTCGGAAAGGGTCAGCCTTTCCCCGCGGGTGAGCGCACCCTCGATCGCCCCCGCAAGATGCGGCAAGGCACATACCTCAAAGTTGCAGCCGCGGCAGCGCGCGATCAAGGCTTGCAGCCTGCCGCTCTCCGCCGTGCGCGGGGTCGCGAGCACGAGCACATGCTTGCAGGCAAGCGCCGCGGGGCGGACGGCGGGCTCCATGCCGATGACGGGAAAACCGCACGCCGCACGGAGCCGCCCGATGCACACGGCGGTAACGGTATTGCAGGCAATCACTGCCCCATCCACCCCGAGCCGCGCAAACCGCCCCATCGCCCGCAGGGCAAGGGAAGCGATCTCCTCGCGCGGGCGGCTCCCGTAGGGCGCGTGCCCGTTATCTCCCAAATAATAAAAGCGGACGGCGGGAAGCAGCCGCCTGCACGCCGCAAGGACGGTCAGCCCGCCGATCCCGCTGTCAAAGACGCCGATGCGCACCATGCGCCCCTCCCACCCCCGCATTGCGGGAGAATTTACAAAATTTTTTGTATTTCAAGATAAAAAACAGTTTACAAGCACTGTATTTTATGCTAAAATAGCAACAGTTATCAAGAATAAAGCCATTTGGAAGGAGTAAATATCGTGCCCAACATCAAATCTGCGAAGAAGCGCGTACTCGTGACCGAGAAGAAGACGAAAGAGAATAAGATGATCAAGTCCGCTCTCAAAACGAGCATCAAGAAGTTCCTTGCCGCCGTGGAAGCGGGCGATAAGGATACGGCGACGGCACTCTATCCCGAGACGGTCTCCGCCATCGATTCCGCCGCAAGCAAAGGGATCCTGCACAAGAACAACGCCGCCAACAAGAAGGCGAAGCTCGCCAAGAAGCTCGCCGCGATCTCCGCGTAAGCAAACTAAAAAACTTTTGAGGGCGTCCGCATTGCGGGCGCCCTTTTGCCGTTTTCCCCTCTTTTTTTGCGCCGTGCAGGACACACGGCTCTTTTTTTATAAAATTTTTTGAAAAATTTGTATTTTCCCGCCTTCAAACAGTTGACTTCCCGCGCACAATATATTATGATAGCACCCGTTGAGTTTATTTTTATTAAACTTTTCGTTTATTTTTACGAAAGTTCCGTAAAAAGCGACCAAAAGTTTACAAATATCAAACCAAGGGGGCACCCATGCAGCTCGGCGGCAAGATCAGGGAACTCAGGCAGCAATACAATTTAACACAGGAGGAGCTCGCCGACCGCTGCGAACTGACGAAGGGATATATCTCGCAGCTCGAAAACGACCTCACGAGCCCCTCCATTGCAACGCTCGTGGACATTTTGAACGCACTCGGAACGACGCTCGCCGAATTTTTCCGCGAAGATGCGGAGGAGAAGATCGTCTTTACGCAGGAAGAGTACATCGAAAAGTGCTCGGACGGGATGATCTGGAATTGGGTCATCCCCAACGCGCAGAAGAATATGATGGAGCCCGTTTTGGTCGAGCTCGAAGCGGGCGCCGCCACACAGGTGGACTTCCCCCACGACGGCGAGGAATTCGGCTACGTCTTGGAAGGGCGCATCGCCATCGTCTGCGGCGGAAAAGCGCACCCCGCCAAAAAGGGCGAGAGTTTCTATTTTACCGCCAATCGCGAGCACCGCATTTTGAACAAGGGAAAGAGCCGGGCGAAATTTTTGTGGATCTCCACCCCGCCCAACTTTTAATACAGGAGAAAAGCAATGTCAGAGCACATCATCGAACTTCAGGACGTCACCAAGTACTATGACGATAACCTCGTCATCGACCATGTGAGCCTCTACGTCAACAAAGGGGAATTTATCACCTTTTTGGGTCCCTCCGGCTGCGGCAAGACGACGACGCTCCGCATGATCGCGGGGTTCGACCTTCCCACGAGCGGTAAGATCCTCTTAAACGGGAAAGACATCTCCGCCCTCCCGCCCAACAAGCGCCCCGTCAATACCGTGTTCCAGCGCTATGCCCTCTTCCCCCATCTCAATGTATTCGAGAATGTGGCGTTCGGACTCAAGTGCAAGCGCGTTTTCAACACCTACCGCAACGCCGAGGGCAAGGAATATACCAAAAAAGAGCGCCTCACCAAAAAGGAGATCGCACAAAAGGTAGAGCGCGCGCTCGCACTCGTCGATCTCGAGGGCTTTGAAAAGCGCTCCATCGCCACCCTCTCGGGCGGGCAGCAGCAGCGCGTCGCCATTGCGCGCGCCATCGTCAACGAGCCCGAGATCTTGCTCCTCGACGAGCCTCTCGGCGCACTCGATCTGAAAATGCGCAAGGAGATGCAGATCGAACTCAAAGAGATGCACCGCCGCCTCGGCATCACCTTCATCTATGTGACGCACGACCAGGAGGAGGCGCTCACCATGTCGGATACCATCGTCGTAATGGCGGACGGCATCGTGCAGCAGATCGGCACCCCCACCGATATTTACAACGAGCCCGCCAACACCTTTGTGGCGGACTTCATCGGCGAGAGCAATATCTTCAACGGTACCGTGGTGGGAGAGCGCAAGGTGCGCTTCTGCGGCAAGGTGTTCGACTGCGTGGACGACTTCGAGCGCAACGAGCCCGTAGACGTCGTCGTCCGCCCCGAAGACGTGGTCATGTGCGCACCCGAGGATGGCATGCTCAAAGGCAAGGTCATCTCCGTCGTCTTCAAGGGCATCCACTACGAGATCACCGTGCAGGTCGGAAAATACGAGGTCG
>CALVLO010000043.1 GCA_944338265.1 uncultured Clostridia bacterium | reverse complement strand
AGGTGCTTTATCCCCGCCGCTGTTGCGGCGGGGATAAAGCGGATGAGGGGGAACCTTTCCCAACTCCCACCGCCCCTTACGGGGCACCTCCCTCACAGAGGGAGGCAAGTATTTTGCCGAGGATCGCCTTTCCCTTGGGCGTCGGCACATAAGCATAGTGTGATAGAGGGAGCGCCCCATGCCTTCCCCTTGGGGGGAAGGTGCTTTATCCCCGCCGCTGTTGCGGCGGGGATAAAGCGGATGAGGGGAAACCTTTCCCAACTCCCACCGCCCCTGCGGGGCACCTCCCTCAAAGAGGGAGGCAAGTATTTTGCCATTGTCTCAACTTCTTTTCTTGCCTCCCCTGTTATCCAACCTCTTAGAAGGCGGCAGGTCTTCCCTTAAAACCCCGCCCGCACAGGGAAGGCTTTTCCTTTGCGCTGCGATCACATAGAGATGGTTGCAGTCATATCGACGGCAGGAACAAAGGTAAAAGAAATAACAAAGCCATATTCGGTATACTCACGCACACCGTTGCTTTCCCTGGATCCCCTCCGGTCGATGCTATATTGCACTTGCACCTGCGAGCCATTTGCCGATGTGACCTCGTATTCTCCCTTCAAGGTATCGGTATCCGGCGCGGTACTGATCTTTGTAACATCGTCCATCCCGGGCAGGAAGTTTGCCAAATCAAACTTCTCTTCTTTCCGCTCGCCCGTAGGAAGCTGATAGGAGATCGCCGCCTTAAATTGGATGGACGACTGATAGAGATCGGTTTGCTCAAAATCTTCGATCTCGGTTGTACCGTAATAGGTGAAAATATATTCCACGACGAGCGTCGTCTTCTGCTCCATCCCTGCGGGATAGTAGATCGCAGTCTCATCCCAATAATAGGCATAGGAGGCTTGCGAGGCATGCTCCGACAGAGTTGCGGAAGGGTTGATATTTTCAAGCGTGATCTTGGTGAGCGCTTGCCCGCGCCCCTCGTCCAATCCTTGGAGCGTGAGCCGATATTCTCCGATATTCTCGCAGCCCGCGTACTCGCAGGGCGCTTTTGTGAGCGTATACGCGCCGTTTTCCGCCGTAAGTTCTTCGTCGTACACAAAGACTTTGACGTTTTTAAGATCGACCCCTTCCAAAGCATCGAGCGAAAAAGAGAAGTTGGCAACAGCCTCGCCGATCAGCGGCTGAAAGCCCCATTTTTCCTCTTCCTTCTGCCACACGCTGCCGTTGGCAATGATATTCCAATTCAGAATGACGAGGCGGGTCTGATCGAGCGTGATCGTATACTCCGTGGCATAAAAAGAGCCCATGGGGAACAGATACTCATCCAAATCGTTCATTTCATCCGAAAGCACCTGCGCCGTTTCGCCGTTTGCCGTCATAAATCTGTCATCGCCATAAAACGCGCCATGGAGATACTTTTGCGAACGCAGACGGATGCCCGGGCGATCCCCCTCCTCTTCCACCGTGCTTTGCAGCTCGGTGTACGTTGTGGAAAGCGCCTCGCCCGAAGAAGCGATCTGCGATAAATTGCTCCAAGCGCCGCCCGCGTAGACTTCCAAAGAGTCAAAGACGGCAGTCTGGATGGCTGCATCGTCGGGCCACGAATTTGCCGGCTCGTCCGTCTGCGTAAAATTCAGCTTGATCGCACGCTCTTCACAGGTGAGCGCAAACGTGCGGTCCGCCGTAACGGCGGGAATGTGCAGCACGCCGACCTTTTGGTAATCAAATCCGACCGAAGTGACGGTATGCGCCTCGTCGGGCGTGAACAGATCGTCTGCTGCCGCGCCCCCCTCTGTAAATTGCAGCGTATCTGCATCGAGATAGTCGGAAAGATAGACGTCGAGCTCCGCCGCCTCGCCCTCTTTCACACTCACTTCTGTGAGCGCCGATTCGCCCTCCGCCTGAAGGACAACATAGGCAGGGGATTCCTGCGTCAGCGCTTCGCCATTCAACGTAAAGCGCAGCGTGTAAGACTTCGGATCGCCGTTCCCATCGGAACAGGCGGCAAAGCCGAATGCCGCCGCAAGCGCCATCGCCCCGACCAAGCAGCCCTGTAAAATGCGTCTCTTTTTCATAACTCCCTCCTTATCCATCCACAATTTTTATAAAAGCACAGAGGCGAGCGCGATCACCCCGCCGATCAGCCCTATAATGAAAGCGATCTGCAAAAAGCCGTGAAAAATATCGAAGCCCTTATACTTGCCCGTATCGACAGGATCGCCCGCCCCTTCCGCCTCGGCGGCGGCTTGCGCTTCGGCAAGCTGCTTCCGCTTTGCCCTGGAGCAAGCAACGCCGTATATCGCCATGCGGAACGCCGTCAGCGAAAAAATCGCACAGTACTCTATCGTCGCGCCTGCCGTTGCCACAAATAAAATGCCGATCAGGATGAGTATGACGATCTTTGCGCCGCCTCCGCCGAAGGCTTCCCGGTCTTGCAAGGAAGTAAACAGCCAATATTCCAACCCGAGCGAAGCGCCGATAAAGAGCAAGGCAACGAGAATGGTGACGATGCGGACCCCCATCCCGCCTTTTTCGTAGCGCCTGATCCCGCCGTGATGGCGCGCCCCTGCATTCAACAACCAAACGAAAAACCTCATTTTACCCCTTACTCCATAAAAAGTACACTTTTCGAGAAGTGCCAAACGTTTTATAGTTGATGATAGTATACCATACAATGCGTGGAAAATCAATCCCTTTTGACAAAAAAGTGACAAAGATAATATTTCCGTGAAAAGTGTACCTTTCGCGAACTGCCATTTTGCTCATTTTCCCTGTTTTTGCTATACTGTAAGGGAGTAATACGAACCCGATCAAAAGCGGAAACTGAGGCGCTCATACTTTGTTGAAACCCTTGCCCGTGCCACACGGCACGCGCTGCGGGCTTCGCCGCGTCTGAGACGCCCATCTTGCCGCTTTTGATTGCTTTGCACCTTTGGCGTGAAGATTTTCGCGTCAAATTTTTGTGAAGATGACGCAGTAATACCGAGGTATTACAAGGAAGATGAGCAAAAAGTTGCCGAAAAGATGCCGCCAAAGGCGTGCTTCGTATTTTTCCCTTACAGTATGGTAAAAGAAAAAACGGAGATTTTTCCCATGACCATCTACGGCTATGCGCGCGTATCGGCGCGCGATCAAAATCTTGCAAGGCAGCTTTCTGCGTTTGCGGAATACGGCATCCCGCAAAAGAACATCTTCGCCGATAAAAAGAGCGGCAAAAATTTTTTGCGGACGCAGTATCAGCACCTTTTGAAGCATCTGAAGGGCGGCGATCTGCTCGTGATCGCCTCGCTCGACCGTTTGGGGCGCAATTACGAACAGATCCTCAACGAATGGAAGCAGATCACGCGGGAGATCGGCGCAGACATCCTCGTTTTGGATATGCCGCTTTTGGATACGCGCATCCGCAGCGGAACGCTCGTCGGAAAATTCGTTGCCGATCTTGTGCTGCAAGTCCTCTCCTTTTTGGCGGAAAACGAGCGCATGAATATCCGCGCGCGGCAGGCGGAGGGCACTCGGCTTGCCAAGGCGCGCGGCGTGAGGTTTGGCCGCCCGCAAAGAACGTATTCGGCGCAATTTCTCGCCGTGATGCAGGCGTATCGGCAAAAGCGCATCTCGCTATGCGATGCGCTCGGACAGCTTCGGCTGAAAAAGAGCGCCTTTTACAAACATCTCGGCAGGCTCAGAGAGCCCCGTTGAGGGCAGCGCCCTGCAGGAAATGCCAAGCAGCAAAAGCGCCGCGGAAGTTCCGCGGCGCATCTTCTTGCCTGTTTACGCTTTTTCTCTTACTTTTTCACCCGTTCCAGAAGCGCCCCTACATCTGCCTTGCAGGCAGAAAGCGCCTCCTCCGCAGCCGCCTCGGAAGCAGCCTTCACGGAGTAATAAATTTTGAGTTTGGGCTCTGTGCCCGAGGGGCGCACGCACACAAAGGAGCCGCCCGCAAGCTCGTAATACACGCAGTTGCACTTGGGGATATTCAGCGGCTCGGTTTTCCCCTCTGCCGTGCGGCGGACGTCCGCAGAGTAGTCGCGCACCGCCTCCACCTTGAACGGACCGAACGCGGTAACGCTGACCTTTTTGAGGGCATCGACGACGGCGTTCATCTCCTTCATCGCGTTCAAGCCCGCGTATTGGATGGATTGGTTCTTATCGAGCACATACCCGTACTTTGCGTAGATCTCGTTGAGCCTCCCCCACACCGTTTTGCCGATATAGGTGTAGTAGCAGACCATCTCGGCGCACAGCATGGAGGCGACGACGGCATCCTTATCGCGGGCATGGGTGCCGCGGAGATACCCGCAAGACTCCTCAAAGCCGAACACATAGGTATGCGAGCCGTCCTGCTCCCATTCCTTGATCTTCTCGCCGATGAACTTGAAGCCGACGGGCGTTTCGAAGAGCGCGACGCCGAAGTCCGCGCAGATCGCCTTTGCCATGCCCGTCGTAACGAAGGACTTGACGACCGCCGCATTCTTCGGGAGGGCGTTCTCCTCTTTGAGGCGGGTGAGAATGTAGTCCAAAAGCAGAATGCCCACCTGATTGCCCGAGAGCGCGACGAACTCGCCCTTCTCGTTCTTGACGGCGACGCCCAAGCGGTCGGAGTCCGGGTCGGTGCCGAAGACGACGTCGGCAGCGATCTTGTTGGCAAGCGCAATGCCCATGGAGAGCGTCTCTTTGAATTCGGGATTGGGCACGGCGACGGTGGAAAACTCGGTATCCTTGGTCGTCTGCTCCTCCACAACGGTGACGTTGATGCCCAGCTCCTTCAAAATGCGCGTGACGGGAACGTAGCCCGAGCCGTGCACGGGGGTATAGACGAGCTTTAAGTCCTTCCCGCACTTTTTCACCGCCTCCGCAGACAGCGTGAGCTTTTTGAGCGCCTCGATATAGGTATCGTCCACTTCCTTGGGAACGGGCAGGATGAGCGGGCTCTTTTCGTCGCCCGTCACGGAGAGATAATCGGTGATCTTTTGGATGAAGCCGACGACGATCTTGGTCGCCTCGGGCGACATCTGCGCGCCGTCCTCGCCGTACACCTTATAGCCGTTGTACTCCTTGGGGTTGTGCGAGGCGGTGATCATGATGCCCGCGATCGTGCCGAGATAGCGCACCGCATAAGAGAGCATGGGCACGGGATGCACGTCATCGAAGAGATACGCCTTGATGCCGTTCTTTGCGAGCACGCCCGCCGCTTTTTCTGCAAACAGGCGGGAATTTCTTCTCGTATCATAGGAGATGACGACGCCTTTCGCCCGATCTTTTGCAGGCAGCGTCTTGATATACTCGGAAAGCCCCTGCGTCGCACGCATGACGGTGTACACATTCATCATGTTCATGCCGCAGCCGATGATGCCGCGCATGCCCGCCGTGCCGAACTCGAGCTCGCCGCCGAAGCGGTACTCCTTTTCCTTCTCGTCCGAAGCGATGGCGCTGAGCTCCGCCCTGTCCGCCTCGGCGAGGCGCGGATCGGCAAGCCAAGATTGGTAGATGCTCTGATAACTCATATTCATTCCACTCCTTATTTCTCCGGATGCGCTGTCTGCGCATCCGCGGTTTCCGAAGATGCAGCTCCGTCCGCGCCCTCCTGTTCCGCAGCATCGGGCGCGGCGGGCGCGTTGATCTTGCGGTTGAGCTCCTCTAAGCTATCCTCCGCGGTGATAAGATCTTCTGCGGGTTTGACCGTCTCGGAGGCGCCCGCGATATCGTGCACGGAGATAAAGTACTTCTTGCCGCCATCCTCAAAATAGTGCACGAATTGCAGCGCCAAGAGGAAAATAAAGCTGAGCGGGATGGTCAAAAACAGCGCGCTGCCGATGGTGACGATCCCGAAGACGACGTTCGCGCAGATGATGAGGTAAACCGCCGCAAGGAAGGAGGCATACCGCCGCCAAAATCCCTTTTTGGCGCACAGCGCCGCACGGAAGCCCTGCGTCACGCTCTTCTCCCCCGCCACAACGGAGGGCAGCCATGCGGAGATGAGCGTCATCTTGAGCGACTGCAAACAGACGATGAGCGTGATCGTCATACACAGTGACAGGAGGATGGGCAAAAATCCCCACGAGGGCAGGAAGGAAGGCACATAGAAAAAGAAGAACCAACAAAAGAGCCCCGTAAGCACGTCGTACAAAAATACGGCGGGCACATAAATGACTTCATAGAGCGCGGCGTTGCCGAGGTGCTTGAAGAAGGAGGCGGAAAATCCCGTGCGGGCAAAGAGGCTCATCCGATCGTGCATGATCCCCGCAATGGCGAAGAGGCACAGCCCGTTAAGAAAACGGGAGAGAAGGTACATGAGGCAGACGCCGACCGCCGCCCCCGCGATGGCTCCGCCGTTGCGGGCAAGAAGGGACAAAAAGTCTTTGAGCGCCTCGTGGAAGTTCGACTGAAAATCCTGCAGCACGGCGGAATCGCCGCTAAAAAGCGCACGGAAAAATTCCCCGATCATGTTGCGGAGCGTCTCCGTCTCGGCGCTGTGGACGATCCCGTCGAGCGCGAGGCGCAAGATCACATACACCAAGCTGAACGTGATCACCGCAACGACGATGCGGTATAAGAGCATCTTGAATGCCGAAGAAAAATGATCGAGCGTGGTATGAAATGCGTTGCGAAATCTCATATCAATATCTCCTGTAACTGCGGCGCTCGTCCTCGCGATCCAGCTTATCCGTCTCGAAATAGACGACTTCCATGCGGATGCAGAAGTTGGGGAAGAGGAAGAGGAACACGAGCGCGCCCAATACGCGGAACACCGCTACGGGCAAAAAGATGGCGGCGCAGAGGACGACGAGATCGAGCACGACGGAGATGGTGAAGGAGAGCACCAGCCGCCAGCGGCGCTCGAGCATCAGCCGATAGGAATAGAGAAATGCCTCGAAGAAGCCGAACCCCGTCATGAGTTTGCAGGGAAGCCAGAGATAGAGCACTGTCGCAAGATAGACGAGCACGAACAAAAAGAGTAGCACCGCCGCAATGTACAAGAGATAGGTCACGGCGACGAGGTCCACCTGCGAAATGACGTATAAAACGGCGGAGAGCACCACCGCCCAGATCTCGTACAAGATCACATACGCAAGCACCACAACAAAGGCAGGCAAGAGCGCATTGACAAACTGCGTCCAGATGCCGCCGAGCGTTCGCTTGCCGAGGCGCATGTGCTTCTCCACAAAGGCGAGGATCGCAGCCATAAACACGGCTGCCGCAAGAACGGCGATCACGCTGTAAATGGCGCCGAGCACGCCGTCAAAGCGGATAAAGCTCCATGTATGCAGAAAATCGAGGAAGCCCGCCTGCGGCGCACCCGAAAAGAAGGCGCGCACAACTGCCTCGATACGGTCGTAATCGAGCGAGAGCGCCATAAAGACTGCGGGGAGCAGCGCAAGCGGCAGCACGAACCACGCATTTTTGAAGAGATATTTCCAACTTCCGAAGACTGTACGCATACGATACCCAATGACCTTACTTTTCTATTATATAACAAAACCCGCGCGGTGTAAAGAGGTTTTTCGGAAAAAACCGCTCGCTTCCGCGCGGGAAATATTTTCACAGCCGTATTTATCGGACTTTCGGCGCGCCTTTTTCTGCCATGACGGCGGATCATTCGCCGCTGCGGTCGAAAATCACCATGAACGCGCCCTTGAAAATGATTTTCAGATCCAACCAGACGCTTTGCTTCTGAATATATTCCAGATCGAGCCGCACCCATTCGTCGAATCCGATCGCGTTGCGGTTCTTCTGAATCTGCCACAGACACAGCAATCCGCCCTTTACGTCAAGGCGGTGCCGCTGATATTCGGTGTACTGCTCCACTTCGGACGGAATGGGCGGGCGCGGACCGACAACGCTCATCGAGCCGTTCAGAATATTAAACAGCTGCGGAAGCTCGTCCAGCGACAGCTTGCGGAACACCTTTCCGACCTTCGTGATCCGAGGGTCGTTCTTCATTTTAAACGCTGGTCCGTCCGCTTCGTTGAGCCCTTCGGCGATCAACTTTTGCTTCATCGCCTCTGCATTCGGGCACATGGTACGGATCTTATAAAACTTAAAGATCTTACCGTTTTTCCCGACCCGTTTGGAAACATAGATGGGATTGTGAAAATCCTCAAGCCATTTGATGAGCAAACACAGCAAAATCAGCCAAGAAAACAATAGCAACGCAAGAAAAGATGAAAAAATATCGAAACTGCGCTTGACAAAGCGGTAACACCCGTAACGAAATCCCGACTTGGGCCGGAAGGCGGGCACCTCCCGAAGCGCTGCTTCGGGCGCATCTTCGGAGGCTTCTTCCTCCTCCGCAAGCGCTGCCATGGCGGGCGCGATCTCCGCGGCGGCATCGGCTGCCTGCCCCTCGCACACGCCCTGTGCGGCTGCGACCGTCTGATTTTCTTCCGCCGCAGCGGTTATTTCTTCCGCCGCGGCGGAGTTGTTTTTCTCCATCGTATTTCTACGTCTCCTCTCCCGCGGGTGCAAACCCGCGTCTGTGTGAAAAAATTATAACATGCGAAGAAGCGCCCGTCAAGGATTTTCCGCAGGGAAAACCTGTCAACCCGCTCCCGATGGACGCAAACGGTTACAAAACCTCTCCAGCCATCCCCTCTGAACGCGGCAGCGCTACATTCAGAGAAGGCTCCTCCACCCTCTCCCTTTCTTGCCTCCCCTTGTTGTCCATGGGAAGGGTAGGGTGGGGATAAGGTTTCCTTGATCCCGCCATCTGTGCGGCTTTGCCGCGCAGACTCCTCCTAAAAAAAGCACGTCCCCCATCGGTTGCCTACTTCTTGCTGCTTTTTGCTGCCTCGCGATCCCGCAGCCGCGTTCCCTCTCAAAGAAGAAGCTGGAACTTTTTCGCAAGCCACTTTGCGACGGCGTCTTCATCGTTGGAGCCGATAACGGCGGTCGCGAGCGATTTCAGTTCGGGCGCGGCGCCCGAAACGGCATACTTTTCGTCGGCGATCTCGAACATGGGAATATCGTTGACCTCGTCGCCGAAGCAGACGATTCTGTCGCAGCCGAGTTTCTCCTGTAAGATCTTCGCCGCAGACGCCTTGGAGGCGTACTTGGGCAGCACCTCGAGCCACGGCGCATCCGTATAGATATCGCGCGAGAAGATGCAGCGGAATTTCTCCTTCAAAAATTCGTACACAGGGCGCAGCGTTTGCTCATCGCCCTCGATGCAGGCAAAATAATACACGTCGCCTTCGAGCGCCTCGTCTGGCGAAAAGATCTCGCGGGCGCGGTGGTCCTCCGCGTTGGATGTGCGCGAAAGCACGAACGCCCACTGCGCGCGGCTGCACTTTTCGCGGAGATAGGAAAAGCGGTTGCGCCCTTCGATGACGGCATAGCTGAGCGGATACAGCCCGTGCGAGACGAACGTCCCCCAAATAAGGCGCTCCTCCTCCGGCGTGAACTTCGCCGAATAGAGCGCTCTGCGCGTGACGCTATCTACAATGAACGCGCCGTTGTGCACGATGACGGGGATATCCACCTCGATGCCCTTCGTCACGCGCGCAGCCGTATCGATGGAGCGCGCCGTCGCATACGAAAAATGCACGCCCGCCGCCGCGAGCCTGTTGATGACGGCGCAGGTATATGCGCTCAGCTTCTGATCGGAGCGGAGCAGCGTCCCGTCCAGATCGCTCAGATACAGCGTGTTGTCCGTGCGCTTTCCCATCATACCTCCAAGCACAGCCCGTCGTATGCGGCGATCACGCCGTACTCCCGTTCTGCGCGGGCGAGCGCCTCTTCCGAGGGCGCGCTGTTGTGCGAAAAGTGCGTGATGACGAACTTCGTCTCCTCATCCAAAATGCCCGCACGGCGCAGCCGCGCGCGGGTATTGACCGCCTCCGCAAAGTTCATGTGGCGGGCGTTGGGATCGGACGCATGCCAGAGAAAGGTACAGTCGCAGGAGACGACGTCCGCCCGCTTTCCGAGCGCCTTCAAAAACGCCATGCTCTCCTCGGGGATGCGCCCCGTATCGCACAGGTGCAGATAGCGTTTCCCGTTCCGCTCGACAAGGTACAGGAGCGGGGCTTGCGAAGAATGCTGCGCGGGCATGGAATAGACGCGCCAATCGCCGAAAGCAATTTCCTCGAAGGCACCCACGGACATGGTACGCACATTTTTTGCGACGCTCTCCTTCATTTCCCGCCGCGTGCACTCGCCAAACACCTCGCACACCTCACGGTTGCCGTAGATGGTGAGCGTCTCCGCCGCCATCTCCGCCGCATACTTATAGCCGCGCAGCACAAAGTCGTGCGCGTAAAAATGATCCATATGCGAATGGGTAACGAGCAGATATTTGATCGCGGAAAAATCAATGCCCCACGCCGCCATGTGCGCATATGCGTCGGGCGGGAAGTCGACGGAGAGCTCGCCGTCGATGAGCACCTGCATGCGGGTGCGGAGCTCCTTGGTTTTCTCCCCCGCGGCAAGACGGGCGCGCAGCCCGCGGCAATAGGTGCAGTTGCAAAAGAGCGCGGGCACCCCTTCCGCGGCTGCCGTGCCCAAATATTCGATCTTCATTGCGTTCTTCCTCGGCGCCCGCAGGGGCGCGCTCAGTTCTCGTAGAGGATGGTCACGGGGCCGTCGTTACACTGATCGATGCACATATGCGCACCGAATACGCCCGTTCTGACGGGCACGCCCTGCGCGCGGAGCGCCTCCGCCGCATACAGATAGAGCGCGTTTGCCCGTTCGGGGCGCTCCGCCTCGGTAAAGGAGGGGCGGTTGCCCTTGCGCGCATCGCCGCAGAGCGTGAACTGCGAGACGAGCAGCACCTCCCCGCCGACGTCACGCACAGAGAGGTTCATCTTGCCCGCGCCGTCTTCGAAAATGCGGAGGTTTGCGATCTTTTCGGCGCACTTTTGCGCCTGCGCCTGCGTATCGCCTGTTTTTACCCCGAAATAGACGACGAGCCCGCGTCCGATCTCGGATACGAGCTCTCCGTTCACGGTGAGCCTTGCTCTGCTCACGCGCTGTGCTACAAATTTCATTACACGCGGCTCATGTACTCGCCCGTGCGGGTGTCGATGCGGATAACGTCGCCCTCT
>CALVLO010000042.1 GCA_944338265.1 uncultured Clostridia bacterium | reverse complement strand
GTCAAGGCGTGCGCCGCGGCGCTCGGCATCGCTGATACGACGGCGCGCCTTCTCTACGCGCTCGGCATGTCGACGGAGGGCAAGATGCGCGCCTTCCTCCATCCCTCGCGCGAGCATCTGTTATCTCCCTTTTGCATGAAGGGGATGAAGGAGGCGGTCGCGCTCCTCACCGAGGCGAAGGCGGAGGGCTGGCGCGTCGCCGTCTTCGGCGACTATGATGCAGACGGCATCGGCGCTTTGGCGGTGCTCTCGCGGGCGCTGCGCGCCTTCGGCATCGAGCCCTATCTGTATGTGCCCGAGCGCGCGGAGGGCTACGGCATGAGCATCGCCGCGCTCGATAAGATCTTTGATGAATTTCTGCCCGATCTCATCGTTACGGTGGATTGCGGCATCTCCAATTACGAGGAAGTGGAGTACGCCAAGGAGCAGGGCGCTTACGTCATCGTGACCGACCACCACGAGCTGCCCGAACGGCTGCCCGACTGCATCGTCGTAAACCCCAAACTCAAAGACGACTATCCCTACGATAATCTGTGCGGCGCGGGCGTGGCGTTCAAGCTCGCGCAGGCGCTCATCGGCGAGAAGGCGATGGAACTCGTCGACTTCGCCGCCCTCTCCACGGTGGCGGACAGTGTGCCGCTGACGGACGAGAACCGCGATATCGTCGCCGAAGGGCTCAAACGCATTGCGGAGCGCCCTCGCCCCGCTTTTTCCGCGCTGCTCGGCAAGAGTGCGGAGATCTCGGCGCAGACGCTCGCCTTCACCGTCGCGCCCCGCATCAATGCCGCGGGCAGGATGGGGGATGCGCACGCCGCGCTCGCGCTCTTTACCACGGAGAACGAGGAGGCGGTCGCCGCGCTGGCGGAGAAGCTCAACCTTTACAACGGCGAGCGGCAGCGCGCCTGCGACGAGCTGTATGCGCAGGCGCTCGCCGCGGCGAAGGAAGAGGGGGCGTTCGGCAACGTCATCATGCTCGCCGCGGAGCATTGGAACGCGGGCTTTGTTGGCATCGTCGCCGCCCGCATCGCCGAGGAATTTTCCCGCCCCGCGCTGCTCTTTGTGCGCCGCGGCAACGTGCTGCGCGGCAGCGCCCGCAGCGTGGAGGGCGTGAACATCTTCGAGGCGCTCAAGGCGTGTGCGGAATATATCGAGGAGTTCGGCGGGCACGCGCAGGCGGCGGGCGTCAACGTGACGGCGGAGAACTTTCCCCGCCTCAAAGCCGCGCTCGATGGCTATATCGGCGCGCACTACGCGCGCGAGGACTTTGTCTCCAAGCTGTATGTGGCGGGGGAGGGGGAGGACCATGTGCGCGTCGCGCACGAGCTTGCCATGCTGGAACCCTTCGGCATCGGCAACCGCCGCCCGCTCTTTACGATGGAGGCGGACCGCCTCGACGCCGCGCCCGTCAAGCCGCTCTCGCCCCACCTTGCGATGCACGCGGGCGGGCTCGATCTCATGTATTTCAACGGCGCGCGCGAGCTCAAGCTGTTGAAGAGCGACCTTAAAAAGACGGTCGTCTTTGAATACAATCTCTCCCGCTTCCGCGGGAAGGAATACTTGAAGGGATTTGTACGGGCGGTGCTGCCTGCGGGCGGCGGGGACGCTTCTCCCGAGGCGTTCGAAAACACCCTCCGCGCGCTGCACGGCGCCCCGCTTGCGCCCACGGCGGATACCGCCGCGCTCGACGGGTGCATTGCGGAGAAGGTGCGCGCCTGCGCCTACGGGCTCGCCGCCGTCTTTTACGAGAAGGAGACGCTCGCCGCCTTTCCTTCGCTTGCGGGCATCCCCGTCGACGTGTTCCGCCTCGCCTCGGGCAACACCGAGAACGTCGCCCTGTACGCGCCCGATGAGGGGTGCGACCTCTCCGCCTTCCGCGACGTCGTCTTTCTGGAAAAGCCGCCCGCCTGCAATTTGCAGCTCGGCAGGGCGGAGGTCGCCGTCAACGGGAGCCTGAGCGGGAGCGGGCGGCTGTATGCGCTCTCTGCGGAGCGGGAGCAGCTCCTCGCCGTGTTTGCGGCGCTGCGCACGGAGGGGGAACGTGTGACGGGTACGACATATGCGGAAGCGGCAAAGGGCTGTGGAAGCCTCGGATTTTCTGCGGAGCAGTTCATCTTCGCGCTCGCCGTGTTCGAAGAGCTCGGGCTCATCTCGCTCGAGGGCGGGCGGCTGCACATGTTCCGCGGCAAGAAGACCGATCTCAAGCTCTCGCCCACCTATAACGCCGTCTTGCGGCTGCAGGAGGAATGAGTATGGAATCCATTCTCATGAAGATCTACGAATTTTATACGGGCAGCGAGCGCGATATGCTGCTGCGGGCATACGACTTTGCCAAGGAGGCGCACCGCAATCAGCGCCGCGCCTCGGGCGAGCCGTACTTTATCCACCCGTGCGCCGTGGCGGAGATCCTCGTCGACCTCGGGCTGGATGCGGAGACGATCGCGGGCGCGCTGCTGCACGACGTCATCGAAGATACTTCCGCGACGGAGGAGGACGTGCGCCGCGAGTTCGGCGAGGGCGTGCTCACCCTCGTTGCGGGCGTGACCAAGCTGGATAAGATCGTCTTCAAATCGCAGGAAGAGGAGGAGGCGGAGAACTTCCGCAAGATCTTCCTTGCGATGGCGAAGGATATCCGCGTGATCATCATCAAGCTTGCAGACCGCCTGCACAACATGCGCTCTTTGAACTATCTCTCCAAGGAGCGGCAGCAGAAGATGGCGCGCGAGACGCTGGATATTTACGCGCCCATCGCGGGCAGGCTGGGTATTTCGCAGATCAAGTGCGAGCTCGAAGACCTGTGCCTCAAATACCTCGAACCTGCCGCTTTCGAATTTTTGGTGGAGAGCATCCATCAGAAGCTCGAAGAGCGCAACCGCTTCGTCGATTACGTCGTCGAGGAGATCAACGCCATCCTCACCGAGAGCCATATCCACGGCGAAGTGTTCGGGCGCCCCAAGCACTTCTACTCTATCTACAAAAAGATGAAGGATAAGCACAAGACGCTCGATCAGATCTACGATCTCACCGCCGTGCGCGTTATCGTGGGCACGGTGGACGAGTGCTACGAGGTGTTCGGCAAGATCCACAAGAAGTGGAAGCCTATCCCGGGGCGCATCAAAGATTATATCGCAACGCCCAAGCCCAACTTCTATCAGTCGCTGCATACGACGGTCGTTACCAACTTCGGGCAGCCCTTCGAGATCCAGATCCGCACGGAGGAGATGCACCGCACGGCGGAGTACGGTATCGCCGCGCATTGGAAGTATAAGGAACAGCGGGAGGAGGAGAGCTCGCTGGATGCGCGCATCTCGTGGATCCGCGAAGTGATGGAGCTGCAGGGCGGGCTGAAAGACTCCAAGGAGTTCATGGATACCGTCAAGGGCGAGCTGTATTCGACGGAGCTCTTGGTCTTTACGCCCAAGAGCAAGGTCATCTCCCTCCCCGTGGGGGCGACGCCCGTCGATTTTGCTTACGCCATCCATTCGGAGATCGGCAACCACTGTACGGGCGCCAAGGTGAACGGCAAGATCGTCCCCTTAAATACCAAGCTCGAGCTCGGCGACGTTGTGGAGATCATCACTTCGCCCGCGAGCAAGGGACCCTCGCGCGATTGGCTGAAATTCATCAAATCCTCTTCGGCGCGCGCCAAGATCAAGTCCTTCTACAAAAAGGAGATGAAGGAGGAGAATATCCGCCTCGGCAAGAGCATGCTCGAGGAGGCAGCCAAGCGGCGGGGCGCCTCGCTTGCGGCGCTCGTTACGCCGGAGAGCTTCAAAAAGGTCTCCGATAAGTTCTCCTTCGATACGCCGGACGAGATGTATTCCGCCATCGGCTATGGGGCGATCTCCGCCAATCAGGTGCTCTTTAAGCTGATGGATTACTTCCGCAAAGAGGCGCCCGTGCCCATTGCGCCCACGCCCTTCAAGGGCAAGCATTCGGGCGGTTCGGTGCGCATCGAGGGGCAGGCGGGCATGCTCGTCTCCTTTGCGGGCTGCTGCTCGCCCGTGCCGGGGGATGATATCGTCGGTTTCGTCACGCGCGGGAGGGGCGTGGTCATCCACCGCAGGGACTGCCCCAACATGAAGAATGCCGAAAAGAACAGGCTGCTGCCCGCGGAGTGGACGGAGCAGGGCGGCGCGGCGCGGTTTAAGGCTTCCGTCGTTGTGCTCGCGGAAGATCAGGGCGCGGCGCTCTCGGCGATCAGCGCCGTGCTTGCCGAGATGAAGCTGGAGCTCACCTCCATCAACGGCAGATACGATAAGAACAATTCCGCCATCGTCGAGGTGAGCGTCTCGCTCACCAACCGGCAGGATGTGGAGGTGCTCATCGGCAAGATCCGCCAGCGGGAGAGGATCTTGGATGTGCACCGTTTGGCGAACTAGGTTCACACTTTTTTCCGCGAGCTGACGCGGAAAATTCGTGAACGTAATACAGGAGTATCTATGCAAATATACAAAATTTATCCCATCGGGTTTGCGGCGAACAGCTACCTTGTTACGGCGGACGGGAAGCGCGCCGTCGCCATCGATCCTGCGCAGCCGCGCATCGTGGAAGAGGCAAAAAAGCGCGGGCTTACCGTCACGCATGTGCTTTTGACGCACGGGCATTTCGACCATATCGGCGGATGCGCCGCCCTGCAGGCGGCGGGCGCGAAGGTGGGATGCCTCGCGGGCGAAGAGGGGCTCATTGCGGGGAGCGGCAACCTCGCGGCGATGTTTGGGGCACCCATGCCCGCGTTCACCCCCGATTTCACCTTCCGCGACGGCGAAGAATTGGCGCTTTGCGGCATGCGCTTTTGTGTGATCGCAACGCCGGGGCATACGGCGGGCGGGGCGTGTTTTCTTACGGAGGGGCACCTCTTCACGGGGGATACGCTGTTTGCGGGCAGCGTGGGGCGCACCGATCTTCCTACGGGGGATGCCGACGCGCTCGCGCAGAGCGTGCGCAGGCTCTACGCCCTGGAAGGTGATCATACCGTGCACCCGGGGCATGAGGAAGATACCACACTTGAACGGGAGCGCACGCATAATGCGTGCATCAGATCATGCTGACGAGCAACCTTGCCTTTCTTCCGCCCGAGCTCATGGACGTCGTGCGCCTGTTTGCGGGAGCGGAGGCGCTTGCCATTGAACATACGGGCGAATATCGGGACGGTGCATTCTACAACCGTTTCGTGATTGAAGGTGCGGAATACTCCGCTTGCGACGAGGGGAAGGCGGAAGGCGAACTGCAATACAAGAGCCTCTGCAAGCGCTATGCAAAACTTGCGCTCTACCGCATTCTCTCCGCGCGGACGGGCGAGCAGCTCCCTTGGGGCGCGCTCACGGGCATCCGCCCGACTCGCCTCGCCTATGCCGAGCTGGAAGCGGGGAGAGCCTTCGAGCCGCTGTTTGAAACAATGGGCGTCTCGGAGGAGAATATCGCGCTCGTGCGCCGCGTCATCGCGGGGCAGGCGGGCATTTACGAGCGCAAAGAGGGCAACTGCGATCTGTTCGTCTCCCTGCCATTTTGCCCGAGCAAGTGCACCTACTGTTCGTTCATCACTGCGCCCATCGCGGCAACGCGCAAGTACCTTTCCGACTATCTTGCCGCGCTCGAAGAGGAGCTCGCCGCCGCGGCGCCGCTCATTGGGAATTTGCGCTCCGTCTATGTGGGCGGCGGCACGCCCTTCGCGTTGGAGGCGGAGGAGCTCGAACGTGTGCTCGCTGCCATCGCGCCCCTTCGCACGAACGGCTGCGAATATACGGTGGAAGCGGGAAGACCGGACGTGTTCTCCCGCGAGAAGCTGGATGTCTGCGTCCGCTACGGCGTGACGCGCATCTGCATCAACGCGCAGAGTTTTTCCGATCAGACGCTTGCAGCCATCGGCAGAAGGCACACCGCGGAAGATCTCTACCGTGCGTTCGACATGGCGAAGGACTATCCGTTCGACGTCAACTGCGATCTCATCGCGGGGCTGACGGGGGAGAGCGTTGAGGAGTTCTGCCAAAGCGTCGATGCGGCGATCGCCCTCGCGCCCGAAAACATCACCGTCCACACCCTCTGCCTGAAAAAGGGCGCGAAGCTCAAAGAGGAGACGGCGCGCCTCGAAGCGGGGCGGCTTTCCGAGATGATCGCCTATTCCCGCCGCGCACTCACCGCCGCGGGGTACGAGCCGTACTATCTGTACCGCCAAAAGTATATGGCGGGCGCGCACGAGAACGTCGGCTGGGCGAAGCCGAAAAAGGCGTGCGTGTACAATATCGACGTGATGGAGGAGATCGCCGATAACCTTGCCGTCGGCGCGAACGCCGTCTCCAAAAAGCTGTTTGCGGGCGGGGGGCGCATCGAGCGCCACGGCAGCCCCAAGGATATTCCCACCTATCTTGCAAAAAAAGAGCGGCTCATCGCCGAGCGGGAGCAGCTCTTCCGCGCATAAACAAAGCCCGCGCACCCGAAATTGGGTGCGCGGGCGTGCGTTCTTGCCGCGTTATTTTTGAATGGGGGAGCCGCAGTAGGGGCAGCGCATCTCCTCCGCCGTGTACGAAAACTTGGCGCCGCAGTAGGGGCATTCCGCCGAATAGGTGCGCTGCGCGGGAGCGCGGTTTTCGTTGAGGATGATGGTATCGCCCTCGCGCTTGTATCCGACGAGATAGTGCTTGCGGAAGCACTGATCGAGCTTGTTGCGCACTTCCTTTTCGGAGAGGGAGAGCTGCGCGGCGATCTCGCGGACGGTGCAGAGGTGTTCCTCCGTGACAGCGCTCACGATGCGCGTGAGCGAGCGGATGGGTCCGTATGCTATTGCCCAGCCGCACGGGCAGCCGTAAAAGCCGATGCCGAGGCATGCGATGCCGACCGCCCATATGGCGGGTTGATGGATCGCAAACCCCACGCCGAGCAGCACGCCGCCGAGGGGCAGCAGCAGGGTGAGGATGAGGGAGAGGATGAGCGCTTTTCTCAATGCTTTGCGGATGGGTTGCAAGGGGATGCCTCCGTGATCGGGGATACCATCATTATACGCCGCCGAGGGCGCATTGTCAAGAGGGAAAGCCGCATCTTGACATTTTGCGCTGTATGTGCTATCATAGTAGAAGTAAGGAGGAACGCTTATGTTTCTGAAAGTCATTGAATGGGCGGACAGCTCGCCCGATACCATCGTATGGAAGTTTCCCGTCGAAAAGAACGTTATCGAGCGCGGCTCGTCGCTCACCGTGCGCGAAGGGCAGGCAGTCGTATTTTGCGACAACGGGCGCATGGCGGACGTGTTTGGTCCGGGGCGGTATAAGCTGGATACCGATACCATCCCCATCCTCACCCGCCTGCTCTCCTGGAAGTATGCCTTTGAAAAGCCCTTCAAATCGGATATCTATTTTGTCAGCATGCGGCAGTTCCCCAACCTCAAGTGGGGGACGGCGACGCCCGTCATCCTGCGCGATCAGGATTACGGCGCGGTGCGCCTGCGCGCCTACGGCACCTATTCCTTCCGCGTGACGCAGCCGGACGTCTTTTTGAAGGAACTCTCGGGGACGCGCGCCTCCTTCCGCACGCAGGATATCACCGATCATATCCGCAGCCTCATCGTGACCATGCTCTCCGATGCGCTCGGCGAGAGCGGCGTGCCCGTGCTCGACCTTGCCGCCAACCTCGTGGAGGTGGGCGACGCCGTGAAGGCGGCGCTCGATAAGCGCCTCGCCGCCGCGGGCATCGGGCTCGGGGATTTCCGCTTCGAGAGCGTCTCCCTCCCGCCCGAGCTCGAAAAGGCGCTCGACGAAAATACCCGCCTCAACATGATGCGCGGCAATATCGACGTGTACACGCAGATGGCGCAGGCGGACGCGATGAAAGAGGCGGCGAAAAACGGCGGCGCGGCGGGCTCCATGATGGGCGCGGGGCTCGGCATGGGACTTGGCATGCAGATGGCGGGCGCGTTCGCGCAAAAGCCCGAGGCGCAGCCCGCGAAAAAGGGCGCAAAGGGCGCCTTCTGCCCTGAATGCGGAGCGCAGGTCTCGGCGGGTGCAAAGTTCTGCCCGGAGTGCGGCAAGGCGCTCCAAAGAGCGTGCCCCGCATGCGGCGCGGCGCTCTCCGCAAATGCAAAATTCTGCCCCGAATGCGGGCAAAAACTCTGATAGGAGGCGGCTATGCGCTTGGAGATCATCGTCATCATCGTGCTTGCGGTCTTGCTTGCAGCCGCGTGTATCGCGCTCATTGTACTTGCGAAAAAGCGCCGCGCAGAAAAGCGCCGCAGCGAAGAGAATGCCTCCTTTGCGGAGGATGTGAAGATCAAGGGCGGCGTGCGCTATTCCGAGGACGGCGCCGTCGAACGGGACGGGCAGGCGAATATCACCTTCCAAAAGGGGGATGCGGTGCTTGCGCGCGGGGAGACGTATACCGCCGAGCGGGGCGGTAAGCTCCTGCCCGGCACCTACACCGTGCTTGCCGTGAGCGAGAACGTGCAGTCGTTCAAGCTGCGCGTGGGCGGCTTGGTGCGCACCTACGCGCACGGGGATACGCTCGTGCTTGCCGACGGCGAAGAGGTGTGCGCCGTCTCCTGTGCGGTCATCCTGCGGTGAGAAAGACTCACAGATTTTTCCCGAACCGAATGCCAGCACCGCGCTTTTTCAAACATTTGCTGTAAGGAAGCATTATCTCTGTGATCGATAGCGCGTTTGTGTGCGGGGAAGGGCAAGTGAACGAAATTTCATATGTGCGGCGGGGCAAAAGCCCCGCCGCTGCGCTTTATTTGCGCTCCGCCGCATATGCGCGGCGGAGCGGTGCGTTTGTTTGCGCGCCGTCTGCGGCGGGAATTTCAAATTTCTGCGCATGATTTTTCAAAAGCGCGGAAAAAGCTTTGACAAGCGCGCGCAAACATGCTAAGATAAATATCGGCGCACGCGAGGAGGATCGCTCTCCACGTTCCGCTTGGCGTTGCGCGACGAAATTTCCATAGGAGGATAAACGCAAATGGAAAAGCAGCAAATCATCGCAAAGTTCGCTTCCCACGAGGGTGACACGGGCTCGCCCGAGGTTCAGATCGCGCTCCTTACCGACCGCATCAACCACCTCAACGAGCACCTCAAAGTGCACAAGCACGATAATCACTCCCGCCGCGGGCTCTTGAAGATGGTCGGCCGCCGCCGCGGTCTTCTCGACTATCTCAAAGCCAAGGATATCGAGCGTTACAGAGCGGTCATCGCCGCGCTTGAACTGAGAAAGTAAGCTTGCAAGGGAGCGGTTTTTTGCCGCTCCCTTTTTTCCTTGCCCGCCCCCGTTTTCGGGGCGTATGGGCGGGGAGGCGCTTTTCCGCCGTGGGGGCGGAAGGCAAAGAACGAAAGGCGACAAGATAAGGAGAATAGAAACATGAACTACCAACAATTCAAAATGCAGGTCGGCGGGAGAGAGGTCACCGTCGAAACGGGCAAGTACACCGAGCAGGCAAACGGCTCGTGCGTGGTGCGCTGCGGCGAGACCGCCGTCATGGTCACCGTGTGCATGTCCAAGACCCCGCGCGACGGCATCGACTTCTTCCCCCTTCAGGTGGATTACGAAGAGAAGATGTACGCGGTCGGCAAGATCCCCGGCAGCTTCAAGCGCCGCGAGGGCAGGGCGAGCGATAAGGCGATCTTAACGGCGCGCCTCATCGACAGACCCCTCCGTCCGCTCTTCCCGAAGGGACTTTTCAACGACGTTGTGGTCGTTGCCACGGCGCTCTCGGTGGAGCCCGACGTTGCACCCGAGCCCCTCGCCATGATCGGCTCCTCTGTGGCGCTCGCCATTTCGGATATCCCTTGGGCGGGTCCCACGGGTTCGGTCGTGGTCGGGCTGGTGGACGGCGCTTACGTCATCAACCCCGATGCCGCGCAGCGCGAAAAGAGCACCATCCACCTCAACCTCGCAGGCACGCGCGACGCGATCCTCATGATCGAGGCGGGCGCGGATGAGGTCACCAACGACGAGATGGTCGGTGCGATCATGTTCGGGCATGCGGAGATCAAAAAGATCTGCGCGTTCATCGAGGACGTCATCGTCCCCGCCGCAGGCAAGCAAAAGCAGCAGATCGAACTCTATCATATTCCCGAAGAGCTGGATGCCGCCGTGCGCGCATACGGCTCCGAGAAGCTCGATTGGGCGCTCGAGACGTTCGACCGCGCCGAGCGCGAGAAGCGGCAGGATGAGGCGGAGAAGGAGATCCTTGCGCACTTTGCGGAGATCTATCCCGACAAGACGCGCGAGCTCAAAGACTCCATCTACTACCTCACCAAGGAGAAGGTGCGCGCCAAGATCTTCGATAAGGGCATCCGCCCCGACGGCAGAGGCTTGAAGGAGATCCGTCCCATCTGGTGCGAGCGGCATATCCTGCCCCGCGCACACGGTTCGGCGATCTTCACCCGTGGGCAGACGCAGACGCTCACCACCTGCACGCTGGACATGCTGAGCGCGGCGCAAAAGCTCGAGGGCTTGGACGACGAGACGAGCAAGCGCTACATGCACCAATACAACTTCCCCGGCTACTGCACGGGCGAAGCGAAGGCGATCCGCGGTGCGGGCCGCCGCGAGATCGGGCACGGCGCGCTTGCAGAGCGTGCGCTCGTTCCCGTCATCCCCTCCGAAGAGGAGTTCCCTTACGCCATCCGCGTGGTCAACGATATTCTCTCTTCCAACGGCTCTTCCTCCATGGCATCCGTCTGCGGTTCGACGATGGCACTCATGGATGCGGGCGTGCCCATCAAGGCGCCCGTCGCGGGCGTTGCGATGGGGCTCATCAAGAATCAGGAGACGGGCGAGTTCCGCGTCATGACGGATATCCAGGGGCTTGAAGACTTCCTCGGCGATATGGACTTCAAAGTCGCGGGCACCTCCAAGGGCATCACCGCCATCCAGATGGATATCAAGATCAAGGGCATCTCCGAAGAGATCATGCACACCGCCATCGAACAGGCGAACGAGGGCAGGCAGTTCATCCTCGGCAAAATGCTCGAGTGCGTGCCCGAGGTCGCGCCCGAACTCTCCAAGTACGCGCCCCGCATCATCTCCTTCAAGATCGATCCCGAGAAGATCGGCGACGTTGTGGGCAAGCAGGGAAAGGTCATCA